>JBBRSX010000020.1:0-57962 GCA_038244925.1 Hyphomicrobiales bacterium
GAAAAGTGGGCACCGGTTTTTCCGAGAAGATCATGCCCAGGACAAGAGGCTTGCGTCCGGCGTCAGGCTGATGTTCAGGGGCAACCATGGACAAGCCTGTCCGGAAAATCAAATATGGGTCGAGACATCAGATCTGACCTACCGCGCAACCAATAGCGCGTAAACACAACTCGCGAGGAAACAATGCAGTTCAAGCACGTCACGCTCGATTTCGATGGTTCGGTGGCCATCCTCAAGCTCGACCATCAGGAGGTCATGAACGCGGTCTCGATCGACATGCTGGGCGGCCTCGGCGAGGCGCTGGATGCGATAGAGGAGAAGCGGGCGGAAGTGCGTTGCCTGGTCATCACCGGCGCTGGCCGCGCGTTCTGCACCGGCGCCAATCTTCAAGGCCGCGGCAACGCCAAGCCCGGCAAGGCCAATGCCGGTGCGGCGCTGGAAACCGCGTTCCATCCGTTCCTGCGCCGGTTGCGCAACCTGCATTGCCCGATCGTCACGTCGGTCAACGGTCCCGCCGCCGGCGCCGGGATGAGTTTTGCATTGATGGGCGACATGATCCTGTGCGCGCGCTCGTCCTATTTTCTGCAGGCGTTCCGCCGCATCGGCCTGGTGCCGGATTGCGGCTCGACCTGGCTGCTGCCGCGCATGATAGGCAAGGCGCGTTCGGTCGAACTGTCCCTGATGGGCGAGCGGCTGCCGGCGGAAAAGGCGCTGGAATGGGGCCTCGTCAATCGCGTTCACGACGACGCGGCCCTGATGGAAGAGACGATGAAGCTGGCGCATGACCTCGCCAACGGGCCGACCATTGCGCTGTCGTTGATCCGAAAGCTTTATTGGGACAGCCCGGAAAATTCCTTCGAGGAACAGCTCAACCTCGAATTCGAATCGCAGCGCATCGCGGGCTCCGCCGAAGACTTCAAGGAAGGCGTTACGGCTTTCCTGGAAAAGCGCCCCGCCAAGTTCAAGGGAAAATGATCTAGCGCCCCATGATCGAACAGCAACTCGGACGCTGCGTCGCCTCCTGGTATCCAGGCGCGACCGGCGTCACTGGCGCCGCGAAACTATCCGGCGGCGCCAGCCAGGAGACCTGGACCTTCGATATCGTTCATCCCGGCGGCTCGACCGGCGCGATCCTGCGCCGCGCGCCACCGGGCTATGGCGCCTCGCCGGGGCGGGCGGCCGGGCTCGATGCCGAGGCGACCTTGATGCAACTCGCGCACGATGCCGGGCTGCCGTCGCCGCGCGTGATGCATGTGCTTGTTCCGGAGGACGAACTCGGCACCGGCTTCATCATGCAGCGCATCGAGGGCGAGACCATCGCGCGCAAGATTCTGCGCGATGAAGAATATGCCAAAGCGCGGCCGCTGCTGGCGCGGCAGCTCGGCAAGGTCATTGCCGGCATTCACGGTCTGCCGGCGGCGAAACTGCCAAAGCTGCGCGAGATGACGGCCACCAAGGAGATCGCCGATCTCGAACGCGAGTACCGCAGTTTTGGCTGGCCGCGCCCGGTGTTCGAACTGGCGCTGCGCTGGCTGCGCGAGCGCGATCCCGGACCGTCGAAAGAAGTGACGCTGGTGCACGGCGATTTCCGCCACGGCAACCTGATCATCGGCCCCGACGGCGTCCGCGCGGTGCTGGACTGGGAGCTCGCGCATTTCGGCGATCCGATGGAGGACCTCGGCTGGATCTGCGTCAATTCGTGGCGCTTCGGCGAGATCGACAGACCGGTCGGTGGCTTCGGTTCGCGCGAGGACCTGTTCGCGGGTTACGAGGAAACGGGGCGCAAGTGCGATCCGGATCGCGTGATGTTCTGGGAAGTGATGGGCACGCTGCGCTGGGGTATCATGTGCTGCGGCATGATGCAGCGGTTTCGCCAGGGCCCGGATCATTCGATGGAGCGTGCGATGATCGGGCGGCGCTCATCGGAAACGGAAATCGATTTGCTGAGGCTCTTGGCCCCGAGGGGGAAGTGAGATGCAGGACGAACCGACACCCACTGAACTGATCAAGGCCGTCGCGGAGTTCCTGCGCAACGAAATCACGCCCGCGATCAAGGGCCACAACGCGTTCAAGCTCCGCGTCGGCATCAACGCGCTGGATCTGGTGACGCGGCAATTGGCGCTGGCTGACGGCGGCGACGCCGCGGAACACGCACGGCTGAAGCAGTTGCTTGCCGCCGACGGCTCGTTGATCGAACTCAACCGCGCGCTGTCGGACAGAATCGCAAAAGGTGAGGTCGATCTGCAGACGCCGGGACTGCCGGAGCATCTGTGGCAGACCACGATGGATAAGCTCGCGGTCGATCAGCCGAATTACGCGTCGTACAAGAGAGAGTTGGGGATGAAGTGATTAGCCCCGTCATTCCGGGGCGATGCAAAGCATCGAACCCGGAATCTCGAGATTCCCCGATGCGCAATTGCGCATCTGAGGTCTGCTGCTAACGCACCATCCCGGAATGACGAGGAGAGGGCGGCGACTACGTCGTCACTTCCCCAGCCACTTCGGCGCACGCTTCTCCGAAAACGCCTTCGGTCCCTCGATGTAATCCTGCGAGGCGGCCATCGCCTTCACCGCGGGATATTCACGCTGTTCGGCGATCGCCTGTTCCAGCGAGACTTCGAGGCCCCTCTGGATCGCCTGCTTGGAGGCGCGGATCGACATCGGCGAGTTCTTGCAGATGGTCTCGGCCCAGCGTTCGGCCGCGGCCATCAGTCCGGCCTGCGGAACCACCTCGTTGACGAAACCGAGCTCGAGGCCTTCCTTGGCCGAGACGTGGCGCGCGGTCAGGATCATGCCCATGGCGCGCTTCAGGCCGATCTGGCGCGGCAGCCGGTGCACGCCGCCGGCGAGCGCCGCAAGGCCGACGCGCGGTTCGGGCAGCGCGAAGGTCGCGTTGTCGGAGGCGATGATGAGGTCACAGGCCAGCGCAATTTCAAAGCCGCCGCCCATCGCGACGCCGTTGACGGCCGCGATGATCGGCTTGTCGCAGTCGAAGCGGGTGGTGAGGCCGGCAAAGCCGCCCTTGTCCCAGCCGCGTTTGCCGCCCGCGGCCTGCCATTTCAGGTCGTTGCCGGCACAGAACGCCTTGTCGCCGGCGCCGGTGACGATCGCGACCCACTGCTCGGGATCGGCGGAAAAATCGTCGAACACCTTGTTGAGTTCGAAATGGGCGTCGATATGCAGCGCGTTGTACACTTCGGGCCGCGACAGCGTGACGATCGTGATCGGTCCCTTGCGCGTGACCTTGGAAAACTTGAGATCCATGTTTGCTCCCGTTTCGATTTTCTGTGGCGAAGAATATTGGTCGCGATACTAGCGCGTGGCCGCCGCCCGATGCCATCCAATTACGCAAAGGCCCTGCGCGTGCCAAGCGCTATTCCCTTGCTTGACTTGGGCGCGGTCTTCTCAGCTAGATCGATCCGAACAGGAGCGCTTCGTAGCGCCTAGACGCAAACCATAAAAACCAGAATATTCGGGAGAGACCGCCGTGGATTTCGCCTTACCCGCCGACCTCGTCGCCTATCTCGGCGAACTCGACAGCTTCATTGCGCGCGAGATCAAGCCGCTGGAGGCGGCCGACGACAACATTCGCTTCTTCGATCACCGCCGTGAATGGGCGCGCACCGATTTCGACAACGGCGGCCTGCCACGCCACGAATGGGAAGTGCTGCTGCGCAAGGCCAAGAACCTGGCCGATGCCGCCGGCCATCTGCGTTTCGCGATTCCGAAGCGCTACGGCGGCAAGGACGGTTCCAACCTCTGGATGGCCGTGATCCGCGAGCATTTTGCGTCCCAGGGCCTCGGCCTGCACAACGACTTGCAGAACGAGCATTCGGTCGTCGGCAATTTGCCGATCGTCACCATGCTCGATCGTTACGGCACCGACGAACAGAAGGCGATGATCGATGGTTCGATCACCGGCAAATACCGCATCACCTTCGGCCTGACCGAGCCCGAGCACGGCTCCGACGCGACCCACATGGAAACCCGGGCGGTGCCGGCGACCCGCGACAACGTCAAGGGCTGGCTGGTCAACGGCCAGAAGATGTGGACCACGGGCATGCATGTCGCGACGCATTGCGCGCTCTTCACCCGCACGTCAGGCGAGGACGGCGACGCCCGCGGCATCACCTGTCTGCTGGTGCCGGCCAAAGCTGAAGGCGTCAAGGTCGAGGAGTACATGTGGACCTTCAACATGCCAACCGACCATCCGCGCGTCAGCTTTACCGATGTGTTCGTGCCTGATGATGCGCTGTTCGGCGAGGTCGGGCGCGGGCTGTCGCTGGCGCAGTGCTTTGTGCATGAGAACCGAATCCGGCAAGCGGCGAGTTCGCTGGGGGCTGCGGTCTACTGCATCAACGAAAGCGTCAAATACGCGCGCGAGCGCAAACCGTTCGGCAAGGCGCTGTCCGAGAACCAGGCGATCCAGTGGCCGCTGGTGGAGCTGGCGACGCAGGCCGAAATGCTGCGGCTGTTGATTCGCAAAACCGCGTGGGAAATGGACCAGCTGACCCAGGCGCAGGTCGAGCACACGCTCTCAGACAAGGTCTCGATGTGTAATTTCTGGGCCAACCGTCTGTGTTGTGAAGCCGCCGACCGCGCGATGCAGGTGCATGGCGGCATGGGCTATTCGCGTCACAAACCGTTCGAACATATCTATCGCCACCACCGCCGCTACCGCATCACCGAAGGCAGCGAGGAAATCCAGAAGCGGAAAGTCGCGGGATTCCTGTTCGGGTATATGGGGGCGGGGAAGCATTAGGCCATCTGGCAAGAAGCCGCCGTCACGTTCATGAAAGGGGGATGTACCCGCGGCAATGTCCAAGCCCGTCAGGTGGAAGCTGGAACAGCTTGTGGACCTAAATGGTATGACAATCGTCCCAGTTACCAGTTTCCGGGTTATAGTAGCAGATGGTGTGTGATCCCGTGACCGTTGTGGATGATACCTTCTCGAATGACCATTTTCCGCTTTGTTTGATCATGGCCCATTTTTTTTCGCCTCGTCTGCCAACGCTCGCCTTCGTTGCGGCGTAGCCCTTCTTAGATGCCTGGCTCGGCGTAGCAGGACATTTTTTCGATTTCTTCGCCATGTGATCTCCTCCGACCTTGCTTCAGAAGTGCATCATTGGTCTCAGCGAACCGGCAGACTTTGGATGGCTTGGCTTACTGCCGAGCCGGTTTCTGTGGCGAGATGGGAGCTTGCGGCAGCGGGCGCCAACATACCCTGTTGGGTGGGGCCAAAGGTAATGATGAGCTCCTGCGTCCGATCGCGCCCTGCAGATATCAGCGACGAGCCGGTGTTGCCGCTGAATTTGACGAGCTTCCATTGTGGATTCACGCTTCCATTCGAAACGATTTGAAACTTGATGTCGTGTGTGATCGCATTTTGTGCGGTCGTATTGTTCGCGTAATTTATGATACCAACGCTATGCGGGAGCAGCGCGGCGTGAAGCCAGTCGTAAATCTTGAGATCGCTTTGTAGAAACAGGTCAGCGTTTGCCGTGCCGCTCCTGCAGGACAGTCTGGTTGAAGGCGTTCCCTCAAGCAGCTCCTTGACGGTGAAGAACATATTAAGTTTGTCGTTACGAGTGGCCGTGGACGATGCGCTGCCGCCCAAGCCTAATGTAAACGACGGCGACAGTTCATTTAGGGTGATCCCTGGAGTCAACGAGCTGTTTTCGATGATATTGAGGTTGAGCGTGACCTGCACAGCCCACTTGTTCACGAACCAGCTCAAGTCGCGACGGGGGGGGCCCGACCGTCAGGTGCTGGAGGAGTTTCCGGCGGTGGCTCCCATACTACCGTCTGCACGGCTTTGCGCAATTCGCATACGACCTGACTGGCGATCTTGTTCACCTTGAACGTGGCATCGTCGCGGGTGCCCCAAAACTCCTGAATTTCGGGGACGTATGTTCCGCAACTTGCGAGGAACAAGCTGACTGCCGCGAAAAATAGCTGACGAACTCCGAACATGACGTCCTCGTCCGACCTGAAACATACGCAAAAAATGATGCAGGTACTCTCGTATATGCTGCATATTAGACAAACAATGACTTATGGGTGCAATGGGTGGCGCATGCCAATAATGAAGATTTTACGAATGTTGTTTTTGTGCCACGCAGGCGGAATGCTACCAGCTGCCAGCCACTGCTGACGGCGTCTTGAATGTCGACCCCGAGCGTTGGGATGTCAGCGGTGGTGCTTGCCATCCAGGTCAATTCACCTGCCGATCCTTCCCCGCCCAGTACGGGTCCCGCAAATTCCGCCGCAAGATCTTCCCGGAGGGATTGCGCGGCAGGGCTTCGAGGAAATCGATCGACTTCGGTGTCTTGAAGCCGGCGATGCGCTCGCGGGTGAAGTTGATGATGTCGGTTGCGGTCGCAGCCTTGCCCGGCTTCATCACCACGACGGCCTTGACCGCTTCGCCCCATTTGTCGTCGGGGATCCCGATCACGGCGGCTTCGGCCACATCCGGATGATCGCAGATCGCGCTCTCGACTTCGGCGGGATAGATGTTCTCGCCGCCGGAGATGATCATGTCCTTGATGCGGTCGTGGATATAGAGGTAGCCGTCCTTGTCCATGTAGCCGGCGTCGCCGGTGCGCAGCCAGCCGTCGCTGCCGAGCGTTTTGGCGGTGGCTTCCGGCAGGTTCCAGTAGCCGGCCATGTTTGAGCCGGAACGCGTCGCGATCTCGCCGACTTGGCCCGGAGGCAGCGGCTTGCCGTCGGCGTCGATGATCGCAAGCTCAATGCCGGGCAGGGCCTTGCCGGCGGAGCGCATGCGGTCGAGGCCTTCGATATGGTCCTCGGGCGGCAGCGCCACGATGGTGCCGGTGGTCTCGGTCATGCCGTACATCTGCACGAAGCCGCACTTGAACACCTCGATGCATTCCTTCAGCAGCGCGGCAGGGATCGGCGAAGCGCCATACAGCATGTATTTCAGCCGCGAAAAATCCACCTGCCGCGCGCGGGGCTGCCGCACTACGAACTGCATCGCGGCCGGCACCATGAAAAGCTTTGTAATGCCGGACTGCTCGAAGAAATCCAGAACCTTGGTCGGATCGAACTCGCGCGCGATCACGCCGCGGGCGCCGTGATAGAGGCCCATCACGCCCCAGCCGGAGCCGCCGATATGGAAGATCGGCATCGCCACCAGCGAGACGTCGTCGGTCGACCACCGGTTCCATTCCGGCTTCTCGGCCTCGTTACCGCTCTGCACCAGGTTGAGGAAGTTGGCATGCGACAGCATCGCGCCCTTCGGCTTGCCTGTCGTGCCCGAGGTATAGAGCTGGATCGCGATGTCCTTCGGGCTGATCGCCACCTTGGGATCGTCGCCGCTGGCGGCATCGCGCCAGGCCGTAAAATCCTGCCATTCCGGCGCGCCGCCTTCGGTGGTAATGACGTGCCGCAAGTCGGGCAGTTGCGGCTGGATGTTGCGGGCTTGCGTCACGAATTCCGGCCCGACGAACAGCACCGGCGCCTTGCAGTCGCCGACAATGAAGACGACCTCGGGGCCGGCGAGACGCCAGTTCACCGGCGCCATCACCGCATTGGCCTTCATCGCGCCCATCAAGAGTTCGAAATAGATGTCGCTGTTCTTGCCGAGATAGGCGATGCGGTCGCGCGGCTTGACGCCGAGTGCGATCAGCGCGTTTGCGACGCGATTGGTCTTGATGTCGAATTCGGCGAAAGTTGTCTGCCGTCCCTCGAATTCATAAGCCAGCGCGTTGCCGCGGCTTTTGGCGCGCTCGCGCACCATCTCGGCCAGGTTGGCCGGTTGCTGTGTGGACATGTCGCTCCCGTGGCGTCTTGTTTTGGTTGCGCGGAGTTTGGCGACATCCGGCAACAAAGACAATACGGGAGAATACTATCCCCGCGCCGCACGATCCTTCTCGTTCTGCGCCTTGATCGAATCGCGCGCGGTGTTCCAGTCGCCGTCGCTCCAGTCGCGCAGCTGATAGAAGTTGCCGCCCATCGCAAGCGCCTGCGCGCCGTCCATCGCGATGGTCTCGCCGTTGATCCAGTCGCAGCCGCCGGAGATCAGGAATACTGCGAGGTTCTGCAACTCCTCCATGGTGCCGACCCGGCCCATCGGGTTCATCGCCTTGGTGCGCGCGCCGGCCTCGTCGCCGGGCTTGATACGCTTGCTCATGCCCTCGGTCGGAATTTCGCCGGGCGCGATGGTGTTGAGGCGGATGCCGTATTTGCCCCATTCGACCGCGAGCGACATCGTCATGGCGTGGATCGCCGATTTGCTCATCGCCGACGGCACCACATAGGGCGAGCCGTTGCGCACCCAGGTCACGGTGATCGACACCACGTTGCCGCGTTGCTTGGCGGCGATCCAGCGCCGGCCCACCGCATGCGTCACGTAGAAGGTGCCGTGCATCACGATGTTGGCGACCGCGTCGAAGCCGCGCGGCGACAGTTCTTCCGAACGCGAGATGAAATTGCCGGCGGCGTTGTTGATGAGATCGGTGAGCGGACCGGTGGTCCAGATCTGCTCGATCATCTCGTCGACGGCCATCGAATTGCGGATGTCGACGCCGTGGCTGACCACACGTCCGCCGTGCAGGTCCATCAATTCGGTTGCAGTCTCGTCGCACACGCCCTTGCGGCGGCCGCAGATATGAACCTCGGCGCCAAGCTGGAGAAATCGCTCGGCCATGGACTTGCCGAGGCCGGTGCCGCCGCCGGTCACCAGAATGCGCCGCCCGGCGAGAAGCTGATCGTTGAACATCGTTTCCACCCGAAGGAATTGCTGTTAATTGGTCGATTGACTAAATCCGGACAACGCCGTTCTGTAAAGCGGCAACAAACAAAAACTGCGGAGGAAAATTCTCATGGAGCAACGCGTCTCGATATCGATTGCCGACGGCGTCGCTGACGTCCGGCTGGTGCGGGCGGACAAGATGAACGCGCTCGATACCGCGATGTTCGAGGCGCTGGTGGCCGCGACCGAGCGGCTGGCGCATGAAAAAGGTGTGCGAGCGGTAGTATTGTCCGGCGAGGGCCGCGCGTTCTGCGCCGGGCTCGACATGGGCCGCTTCGCCGCGATGAAGGAAAGTGGCGGTAACGGAGTAGCTGGCGGCGAGAAGCGCGACCTGTCGGTGCGCACCCACGGCCAGGCGAATTTCCCGCAGCAGGCGGTGTGGGGCTGGCGTCAGCTTCCGGTGCCGGTGATTGCCGCGATCCAGGGCGTCGCGTTCGGCGGCGGCTTTCAGCTCGCGCTCGGCGCCGACATGCGCTTCCTGACGCCGGACGCGCGAATGTCGATCATGGAGATCAAGTGGGGCCTGGTGCCCGACATGGCCGGCACGCCGATCCTTGCGAGTCTGGTGCGTGACGATATCCTGCGCGAGCTCACCTATACCGGGCGCATCTTCTCGGCGCAGGAGGCCATGAGCTACGGTCTCGCCACGCGGATCTGCGACGATCCGCATGCGGCCGCGATGGAGCTTGCGCGCGAGATCGCCGGCAAGAGCCCCGATGCGATCCGCGCCTGCAAGCGCATGCTCAACAGGCTGTCGGTCGATCCCGGTCCGGCATTGCTCGCCGAATCCGTCGAGCAGCAGAAGTTGCTCGGCAGCGCGAACCAGACCGAGGCCGTTCGCGCCAACATGGAAAAGCGTGCGCCAAGGTTTGCGGAGGCGGGGTAAACACAGCCCTCGTCATTCCGGGGCGATGCGAAGCATCGAACCCGGAATCTCGAGATTCCCCGATGCGCAATTGCGCACCTGCGGTCTGGTCCTTCGGACCATCCCGGAATGACGGCTGACAAACAACCCGGCACGAGATCGGAAAACGACAATGTCAACTTCTCTCCCCTTCAACGGCATCATCAGCGGTCCACGCCGTCGCGATCACGCGGAGGTCGCCGAACGCGCCGATCGCATCGCCAGCGGATTGCAAAAACTCGGCGTCAAGCAGGGCGACTGCGTCTGCATGCTGATGCGCAATGACATCACCTTCATCGAGGCCGCCTATGCCGCGATGCGGCTCGGCGCTTACGGCGTGCCGGTCAACTGGCATTTCAAGCCGGAAGAGATCAACTATGTGCTGAAGGATTCCGGCTCGTCGGTGCTGATCGCCCATGCCGACATGCTGCATCAGCTGCGCGATGCCATCCCGGCCGGCGTCACCGCGCTCAGCGTGCCGACGCCGCCGGAGATTCTCGCCAACTACAAGATCGATCCCGATCATCTCGCGACGCCGGATTTCGCTATCGATTTCGAATCCTGGCTGGAACAGTTCCCGCGCTATGATGGCCCTGCGGTGCCGCAACCGCAGAACATGATCTACACGTCAGGTACCACAGGCCATCCCAAGGGCGTGCGTCGTCACGCGCCGACGCCGGAGCAGAGCGCCAACGCCGAAGCCATGCGCGCGATGATCTATGGCCTCAAGCCGGGCGCCCGCGCGCTGCTGCCGGGACCGCTGTATCATTCTGCGCCGAACTCGTTCGGCCTGCGCTCCGGCCGCCTCGGCGGCGCGCTGGTGATCCTGCCGCGGTTCGAGCCGGAGGAATTCCTTGCGATCGTCGAGCGCGAAAAGATCGACACCATCTTCATGGTGCCGACCATGTTCATCCGGCTGATGAAGCTGCCGGAGGCCGTGCGCAAGAAATACGACATGTCGTCGCTGCGTCACATCATCCATGCCGCCGCACCCTGTCCGGCCGACGTCAAGCGCGCCATGATCGAATGGTGGGGGCCGGTGATCTATGAATTCTACGGTTCGACCGAATCGGGCGCGGTCACCTTTGCGAATTCCGAGGATGCGCTGAAGAAGCCCGGCACCGTCGGCAAGATCTCGCCCGGCGCCGAGCTGCGCTTCATCGGCGACGACGGCCGCGAGCTGCCGCAGGGCGAGATCGGCGAAATCTATTCGCGGATCGCCGGCAATCCGGACTTCACCTATCACAACAAGCCGGAAAAGCGCACCGAGATCGACCGCGAAGGGTTCATCACCTCGGGCGACGTCGGCTATATCGACGCCGACGGCTATGTCTTCATCTGTGATCGCAAGCGCGACATGGTGATCTCGGGCGGCGTCAACATCTATCCGGCCGAGATCGAGGCCGCGTTGCATGCGATCCCCGGGGTGCACGATTGCGCCGTATTCGGCATTCCCGACGCGGAGTTCGGCGAGGCGCTGATGGCGGTGGTCGAGCCGCAGCCTGGCGTGACGCTCGATATTGCGGCGGTCCGCGCCCAGCTCAAGACGCAGTTGGCCGACTACAAGGTGCCGAAACACGTCGAAATCCAGGGCAACCTGCCGCGCGAAGATTCCGGAAAAATCTTCAAGCGCCGCCTGCGCGATCCCTATTGGGAGCGGGCGGGGAGAAGGATTTAGCTGTCGTCCCTGTCCAGTGCGCAATTGTGCACGGGCGCAGGGACCCATACGCTGTGACCTCTCGATGAACACAGGTGGGAGACACCTCTCTTATGCCCCATGATCGGTGGCGATGGGTCCCCGCGTTCGCGGGAACGAAGAATTCGTGCCTCCGCGGAACGACGAAAGTGCGCCGTCTCCATCTTTATCTTGCGCTGCGGCAAAAAAATTGCACACTCGGAAATGCCGGGCATTTTCTGAGGTAGCTGAACCATGTCTTCCCAGACCATGCCTTCCGACACCGAAGTCCGGACCAACCGCGTCGAAGATGCGGAGGATGCCCGGTTGCGGACTGATATTCGCCTGCTCGGGCGGATTCTGGGCGATACCGTGCGTGACCAGGAAGGCGCCGACGTGTTCGACCTGGTCGAGCGCATCCGGCAGACCTCGATCCGGTTCCACCGCGACGAGGACAAGCTGGCGCGGCGGGAGCTGGAAGCGACCCTCGACAGCATGTCGACCGGCCAGACCGTGCGCATCGTCCGCGCCTTCAGCTATTTCTCGCATCTGGCCAACATCGCCGAGGACCAGAACAACATCCGGCAAATGCGGGCGCGCTCGACCGCCGGCGGGGCACCGCCCCCGGGAACGTTGGCGGGGACGCTGGCGCACGCGAAAGCAGCCGGCCTCAAGGCCGCAGATCTCCGGAAATTTTTCGCCGAAGCCCAAGTCAGTCCGGTGCTAACCGCCCACCCGACCGAAGTGCGCCGCAAAAGCACCATCGATCGCGAAATGGAGATCGCAGCGCTGCTGGACCGGCGCGAGCGCGTCCAGTTGACGCCGCAGGAAATCGAGGCTGACGATGAGCAGTTGCGCCGCGAGGTGCTGACGCTGTGGAAGACCAACCTGCTGCGCCGGACCAAGCTCACCGTGCTCGACGAGGTCGCCAACGGCTTGTCTTTCTATGATTACACCTTCCTGCGTGAAGTGCCGCGGCTGCATTGCGCGCTTGAGGACCGGTTGAACGACGACGACGGCGGTGCGCATGGCGACCTGACATCGTTCCTGCGAATGGGAAGCTGGATCGGCGGCGACCGCGACGGCAATCCGTTCGTGACGGCGGACGTGATGCGCGGCACGCTCAAGCTGCAGTCGAGCCGCGTCCTGCGCTTCTATCTCGAGGAACTGCACGTCCTCGGTTCCGAACTGTCGATGGCGGCCCATCTGGCCGATGTCTCGAAGGATCTGCGCGCGCTGGCCGAGCGGTCGCCGGACACTTCGCCACATCGCAGCGGCGAGCCCTACCGGCTGGCAGTGTCCGGCATCTATGCGCGGCTGACGGCAACCGCATTGAAGCTTGATGTCGGCATTACAAGGCCGCCGGTTGGCGCAGCGGCGCCCTACGACAGCGTCAAGGAATTCAAGGCCGATCTCGATATTCTCTATCGCTCGCTGATCTCGAACAATTCCGGCGTGATAGCGCGCGGCCGGTTGCGGCTTTTGCGCCGGGCGGTGGATTGCTTCGGCTTTCACCTCGCAAGTCTCGACATCCGGCAGAACTCCGCGGTGCACGAGCGCACGGTCGCGGAGCTGATCGACGCGGCGACACCAGGCATGTCCTATCTGGCGTTGAACGAAGAGGCGCGGGTGGCGCTGCTTACCAGCGAGCTGCGCAATTCGCGTCCGCTGACGTCGCTGTTCGTCAAATACAGCGAGGAAACGCTCGGCGAACTTGCGCTGTTCCACGCCGCCGCCGAAGCGCATGCCAAGTTTGGTTCGGATTCGATCCCCCAATGCATCATCTCGATGTGCAAGGGCATGTCCGACATGCTGGAGGTGGCGCTGCTGCTGAAGGAGGCCGGCCTGATCCATCCCTCGGGCCGCAGTTCGATCAACATCGTGCCGCTGTTCGAGACCATCGAGGATCTGCAGGCATCCAGCGGCATCATGGACCGGATGCTGTCGATCCACGACTACCGCAAGCTGGTGGACAGCCGCGGCGCGATGCAGGAGGTCATGCTCGGCTATTCCGACAGCAACAAGGATGGCGGCTTCGTCACCTCGGGCTGGGAGCTCTACAAGGCGGAGATCGGCCTGATCGAAGTTTTCGAACGCCACCATGTCCGCTTACGGCTGTTTCATGGCCGCGGCGGCTCGGTTGGCCGTGGCGGTGGGCCGAGCTATGACGCCATCCTTGCCCAGCCCGGCGGCGCGGTGAACGGCCAGATCCGCATCACCGAACAGGGCGAAATCATCTCCAGCAAATATTCCAACAGCGAGGTCGGCCGCTACAATCTGGAAGTTCTCGCCGCTGCCACGCTGGAGGCGAGCCTGCTGCAGCCGAAGCACAGCGCGCCGTCAGATGATTACCTGAAGGCGATGGAGCAGTTGTCGGCGCTGGCCTTCAAGGCCTATCGCGGGCTGGTCTATGAAACCGAGGGCTTTGCCGATTATTTCTGGGGCTCGACCGTCATCACCGAGATTGCGACGCTGAACATCGGAAGCCGCCCGGCCTCGCGCAAGAAGACCCGCGAGATCGAGGACCTCCGCGCCATTCCCTGGGTGTTCAGCTGGGCGCAGTGCCGGCTGATGCTGCCGGGCTGGTACGGCTTTGGCAGCGCGGTCGAGACCTGGGTGAAGGAGAACCCCGACAAGGGCATGCCGTTCCTGCGCGAGCTCTACCGCGAATGGCCGTTCTTCCGCACGTTGCTGTCGAACATGGACATGGTGCTGGCCAAGAGCTCGATCGCGATTGCCTCGCGCTATGCGGAGCTGGTGCCTGATGTGGCCTTGCGCGAAAAAATCTTTGGCCGGATCCGGAGCGAATGGCACGGCTCGATCAATACG
Organism: Hyphomicrobiales bacterium; assembly: GCA_038244925.1. GTDB lineage: Bacteria > Pseudomonadota > Alphaproteobacteria > Rhizobiales > Xanthobacteraceae > Bradyrhizobium. Next base: position 14,182 of record JBBRSX010000020.1, read on the forward strand.
CTGCTCGATATCATGGGGCAGGAGCGGCTGCTGCAAGGCAACCCGCTGCTGGAGCGCTCGATCCGCAACCGCTTCCCCTATCTCGATCCGCTCAACCACGTGCAGGTCGAACTGTTGAAAGAGCATCGCGCGCAAAACCCGGATGAACAAGTGCTGCGCGGGATTCAGATTACGATCAACGGGATTTCGGCCGGGTTGCGGAATAGCGGGTGAGGGGCTTAGCTCCATCCGTTGTCATTCCGGGGCGCGATGTAGTCGCGAGCCCGGAATCCATACTCCCGATCGTGGTTATGGATTCCGGGCTCGTCGCTTCGCGCCGCCCCGGAATGACAACTCAGATCGGATCCCAGGTGAAGATGTCGCCCGAGCGTTCGAGCTTGGGGAATGACGACTTGAGCGCCGGGATCGCATGCTCGCCGATGGTTTGCGGCGTCCAGCCTTCGCCGCGGTGGACCGACCGTATCGGACGGTTCTGACCGAACAGGAAGATCTCGTTCATGCGCACGCCAAAAATCTGTCCGGTGACGTCCTTGGCGGCGTCGGAGAGCAGGAAGGCACACATCGGCGCGATCTTTTCCGGGCCCATCTGCTTGATCTTTTCGACCCGCGCCTTTTCCGCGTCCGTTTCGGTCGGGATGGTGCCGATCATGCGGGTCCAGGCGAACGGCGAGACGCAGTTGGAGCGCACGTTGAAGCGGCCCATGTCGAGCGCGATCGATTTCGACAGACCGACGATTCCGAGCTTGGCGGCGGCATAGTTGGCCTGGCCGTAATTGCCGATCAAGCCTGAGGTCGAAGTGAAGTGGACGAAGGAGCCGCTCTCCTGCTCGCGAAAAATTCGCGCTGCCGAGTGGCTGACATAGAACGAGCCCATCAGGTGCACCTTGATGACGGCTTCGAACGCCTCGATGCTCATCTTGTGGAAGATCATGTCACGCAGGATGCCGGCATTGTTGACGACGCCGTCGAGCCGACCGAAATGATCGGTCGCGGTCTTGACGATCTTGCTTGCGGGGATGGCTTCCGCCACCGACTCGAAGTTGGGGACGGCAATGCCGCCGCGCTTCTTGATTTCCTCGACTACCTCTTCGGCCGGCGAAGCCGACGAGCCTGCGCCGTCGGCCGAGCCGCCGGGATCGTTGACGACGACCTTGGCGCCTTCAGCGGCGCACAGCAGCGCGATCTCGCGCCCGATGCCGCGGCCCGCGCCGGTGACGATGATGACTTTGTCTTGAAGAGATTTGGCCATGGTGGTTGCTCCGGTTAATGCCGTCGTTCCGGGGCGCGCGAAGCGCGAACCCGGAACCTCGAGATTCCGGGCCTGGTCCTTCGGACCATCCCGGAATGACGGCCGTGGGTTACTTCTCGTTCGTAAAAATAATCGTGCCTGACGCGGCAAACATGCCGCCGACGCCGTGGCAAACCGAGATTTTTGCGCCCTTCACCTGCGCCGGCGCGATGCCGCGCATCTGCCGCACGCTTTCCTGCAGCGCGTACATGCCGTACATGCCCGAATGCATGTAGCTGAGGCCGCCGCCATTGGTGTTGAGCGGCAGCTTGCCGCCGGGACGGGTGTTGCCGTCGGCGATGAACTTGCCGGTTTCTTCATGCGGCATGAAGCCGAGGTCGCCGAGGCCGTACAGCGGCAGATGCGCAAAGGCGTCGTAGATCATGAGATGATCGACGTCCTTGTGGGCGATGCCGGCCTCGCGGAACGCGGTCGGACCCGCAACCGTGAAGGCGCGCGACGAGTCGAACGTCTTCATCTGGCTGACCATCGGCGTTTCCACGCTCTCGCCGGTGCCGAGGATGTAGACCGGCTTGTTCGGAAAATCCTTGGCGCGGTCGGCTGATGTGAGGATCAGTGCGCCGCCGCCGTCGGTGACGAGGCAGCATTGCAGGATCCGGAACGGATAGGCGATCATCCTCGAGTTCAGCACGTCCGCAACCGTGATCGGGTCCTTCATGGTGGCGCGAGGGTTCTTTGCAGCCCACTCCCGCTGCACCACCGCGACCGAGGCGATCTGCTCATGAGTGATGCCGTGGGTCTTCATGTAGCGCAGCACGGGAATCGGGAACATGCTGGGCGGACCGTAGACGCCGTAGGGCGACTCGAACTGGCCGTTGAGGCTGTCTGCCGGCGTCGAACGAGGTTGTTTGCCGATCATCGACTTGCCGCTTTCGGCATGGGTGATCAGCACAGTCTTGCAGAGCCCGGCCTCGATCGCGGCCGCCGCATGACGAACATGCAGCATGAACGAGCAGCCGCCCACTGAAGTACCGTCGACCCAGGTCGGTGTGATGCCAAGATAATGCGCGATCTGCTGCGGCGTTTCCACGGCGGTGGCGATACCGTCGATGTCGGACAGTTTCAGTCCGGCATCGGCGATGGCGTTGAGCGCCGCATCCGCGTGAAGCTGGATCTGCGACATGTTCGGGATGACGCCGAGCTCGGTGGTCTCGGCGGCGCCGACGACGGCGACTGCGTTTCTGCGCATGGTGCTTAGCCCTTCGCCGGACGGAACTGGGGAAGGGTGATCTTGTCGTCGAGTTTTTCGAAGGCGACTTCAAGCTTCATGTCGAGTTCGAGCGCCTCCGGGGTCTGCGGACAATCGATGATGTTGCTCATCAGGCGCGGGCCTTCGGCGAGTTCGACGATCGCGATCGCATAAGGCGGAGTGAAGCCGGGCGCTGCCGGGCGGTGGTTGATGACGTAGCTGTAGAGCGTGCCCTTGCCGCTGGCCTTGAACACCGAGACCTTGCGCGAGGCGCAGGAGGGGCAGAACGGGCGCGGCGGGAAATAGACGTTGGCGCAGGCGTCGCAGCGCTGCAGGCGCAACTCGCCGGCCTGCGTGCCGTCCCAGAAATGCTGGGTTTCCGGGGTCGGTTTCGGTTTAGCCCGCGCTGGCTCCGCCATTCGGCAATTCCTCCCTGTGGGATTTGGGCTTTCGCCCGTTGTTGCGGTCTTGATGCGACATTTGACCATTCCCCGTCAACGGTCCAGCCGCGCCGTCGCATGGCCGCATTCCGGCAAGCGAGAGGCGCTTGTATGCCAGCGATTTCCCGCGCTAGGGTATTTGTCTTCAGCGTCGCTTCGACAAGTGATGCCCACCGAAGCGACAAGACCGGAAACCCATGCCAAGCACGCCGACACTCGCCTCCCTGGCCGCTGATCTCGATTGCGGCGCGACTTCCGCCCGAAAACTGGTCGAGGAATGCCTCGCCAGGATCGCCGATCCCGCGGGCGAGGGCCAACGCGCCTTCATTCACGTCGACAGGGATGCCGCACTTGGCGCCGCCGACGCCATGGGCCGTCTGCGCCATGCGAAGGCAGCGCCATCGCCCTATGCCGGTATTCCCGTCTCGATCAAGGATCTCTTCGACATCAAGGGGCAGGTGACTCGCGCCGGCTCCCGCGCGCTGGAGGATTCGGCGCCGGCGGAGGCCGACGCGCCCGTGGTGGCGCGGTTGCGCCGGGCCGGGTTTGTCGTGATCGGCCGCACCAACATGACCGAATTCGCCTATTCCGGCATCGGCATCAATCCGCATTACGGTACGCCGAAGAGCGCCTGGAACCGCAGCGTCGGCCATGTGCCCGGAGGTTCGTCCTCGGGTGCGGCCGTCTCGATCGCCGATCGAATGGCTTATGGCGCGCTGGGCACCGATACCGGCGGCTCTTGCCGGATTCCGGCGGCCTTTAACGGCATCGTCGGCTTCAAGCCGACGCAATCGCGCGTGCCGCTCGACGGCGGCGTGCCGCTGTCGTTCTCGCTCGACAGTTTTGGCCCGCTGGCGGGCAGCGTCGCCTGCTGCGCGGTGCTCGACGCCGTGCTCGCCGACGAGCCGGTGCGGCCGTTGCAGCCGCGCCCGGTCAAAGGCATGCGGCTGGCGGTGCCGACGACGGTGGCGCTCGACGATCTCGATGCGGAAGTGGCGAAGACGTTCGAGCGCGCACTGGCAACGCTGGCGCGCGAGGGCGCGCTGATCGAGCGGATCGAGGTGCCGGAATTCCACGACGTCGGCGTCATGAACGCCAAGGGCGGGTTTGCTGCCGCGGAGAGCTATGCCTGGCATCGCTACCTGCTGACGAGCAAGGGCAATGTCTACGATCCCCGCGTGTCGGTTCGCATCCTGCGCGGCGAGGGCATCAGCGCCGCCGACTATATCGACATCCTCAACGCCCGGCGCTCGTTCATCGCGCGCACGGAAGCGCGCATCGCGCCGTATGACGCGCTGGTATTGCCGACCACGGCGAACACGCCGCCAAAAATCGCCGATCTCGCCGACGACAAGGCGTTTGCCACGCAGAATGTGCGGGCCTTGCGCAACTGCAGCCTGATCAACACGCTCGACGGCTGCGCGATCTCGCTGCCGGCGCATCGCGAAGGCGAGGCGCCGGTCGGGTTGATGCTGGCGGCGGCGGGCGGATCGGATCGGCGGATTTTCGAACTCGCGGCCGGAATGGAGCACATCATCCGTGTTTGATCTGACCTTCACCATCGAGGACAAGGGCGCACCGACGCGGCTGACGCTCGCGATCGATAAGGCCGTCATCGCCGGCTGGACCGGCCGCGATCCGGTGGCGCGCGACAAGCACATCGCCGAACTGGAAGCGATCGGTATCGCACGCCCCGCATCGACGCCGATTTATTACCGCGTCGCCGCCTGCCGTATCACCATGGAAGACCGGATCGAGGTTTGCGGCAGCGATTCCAGCGGCGAGGTCGAGTTCGTGCTGATCGGCTGGCAGGGCCGCACCTTCGTCGGTTGCGGCTCCGACCATACCGACCGCAAGGTCGAAGCCTACAGCGTCACGGTCTCCAAGCAGATGTGCGACAAGCCGATCGCTTCCGAACTGTGGGAGCTCGAGGACGTCGTCGGCCACTGGGACCAGATGATCCTGCGCGCCTGGGCCGTGATCGACGGCACGAAAGTGCTGTACCAGGAAGGTACGCTCGACGGCATGCTGCCGGTGAAAGACCTGATCGCGCGCGGCTTTGACGGCAAGGGCCTGCCCGACGGCTGCGCCATGTTCGGCGGCACCTTCGCGGCCAAGGGCGGCATCCGCCCGGCCAGCCGGTTCGAGTTCGAGCTTGAGGATCCCGTTCTGAAGCGGAAGATCAGCCACGGATATGACGTGGTTGCACTGCCGGTGCTGGGGTAGACGGAAATCGGGTGGCGCGGGTCGCCCCGGCTTGCGAAACAACCTCCGTCATTCCGGGATGCGCCACTTGGCGCAGGCCTCAGATGTGCAATTGCACATCGGGGAATCCATACTCCCGATTGTGGTTATGGATTCCGGTCGCTTCGCGCCGCCCCGGAATGACGACCTTGGATTGGAATCGCAACATGGCCAACACCAGACGCGCAATTGTGTCGTCCGCCTCTGACATCGCCAATCGCGTCGGCGCCCTAGACTGGACGCGGGCGACCACCGATCTCGACGCACGGGCTGCGCCGTCCTGAAAGGTCTGCTGTCGCCTGAAGAATGCGACGCCATCACCGCGCTCTATCCCGACGACAAGAACTTCCGCAGCCGGATCGTGATGGGCCGCCACGGCTTTGGCCGCGGCGAGTACAAGTATTTCGCCTATCCGCTGCCGGATCTGATTGCGCAGTTGCGCCCCGAACTCTACGCCCGATTGTGCGGCGTCGCCAATCGCTGGAACGAGACGATGGGGATCGATATCCGCTACCCCGATCGTCACGAGGCGTTCCTGAAGCGCTGCCATGATGCTGGCCAGACGCGGCCGACGCCGTTGCTGCTGCAATATGGTGTGGACGATTACAATTGCCTGCATCAGGACCTCTATGGCGAGCACGTGTTTCCGCTGCAGGTCGCAATCCTGCTCTCGGAACCAGGCTGCGATTTCTCGGGCGGCGAGTTCGTGCTGACCGAGCAGCGGCCACGGATGCAGTCGCGGCCGGAAGTGGTTCCGCTGGCCCAAGGCGACGCGGTTGCCTTTGCTGTGCATCACCGGCCGGTGCAGGGGACGCGCGGGTTCTACCGCGTTAATCTGCGCCATGGCGTCAGCCGGATCCGTTCCGGCCACCGCCATACCGTCGGCGTGATCTTTCACGATGCGAAATGAGTGCGGGCTACCTTGACCACGGATTTATTCGACGCCGTTCCGGATCTGCGCCCGCCGCGCGAAGCGATGGCGGATGGCGCCGTGCTGCTGCGCGGATTCGTAAAGCCGTTTGAGAGCGAATTGATCGCGGCCTTGCGCGAAACCGTGGCGCAGGCGCCGTTCCGGCGCATGTTCACGCCCGGCGGCCATCAGATGTCGGTGGCGATGACCAATTGCGGCAATGCCGGCTGGGTCACCGACCATACCGGCTATCGCTATGACGGCGTCGATCCCAACTCCGCAAAGCCTTGGCCGGTGATGCCGCTGGTGTTTCGCACGCTGGCCGAGGCGGCGGCGGGCGAAGGCGGCTTCGAAAATTTTGTGCCGGATGCCTGCCTGATCAACCGCTACGTCCCGGGCGCGCGGATGTCGCTGCATCAGGACCGGAATGAAGAGGATTTCGGCGCGCCGATCGTTTCGGTGTCGCTTGGACTATCCGCGATCTTCCTGTTTGGCGGCCCCAAACGTGCCGACAAGCCGCAGCGCTATCGGCTGGAGCATGGCGATGTCGTGGTCTGGGGCGGGCCGTCGCGGCTGTTCTTCCATGGCGTCGCGCCGCTGGCAGATGGCGAACATGCGGCGATGGGCCGCCAGCGGATCAACCTGACATTTCGTAAAGCGCGGTGAGGGTCCTGTTCTTCTCCCACAAGGGGAGAAGGGAAGAGGCGTTCCATCCGTAGTTCCTGTGGTTTATGCTTGCATGGCTGGGGAGCCCGAAATGACCACGACAACGATAAACGCCGACACCAACACCAGCGCCAACCGCACCGGCCTCTATCTCGCTGTGCTGCAACTGGTGTTCACGCTGGGCTGGACCACCTACGTGATCTATCTGCCGAAGCTGGCGGCCCAAGTCGGGATCGCGCCGACTGCGGTCATTCTGATCCTGATGCTGGATCAGGCGATCTTCACCATCACCGATACCGCGATGGGGATCGCTGCCGACAAAATCGGGTCGTTCATCGGCCGTATCGGAATGTTCGTAGGCGTCCTGACCGCAATTTCCTGCGCGGCCTTTGTCGCGCTGCCGTTCGTGGCCGGCACCGGGCCCGGCGCGCAGGTCTGGTTTATCGGTCTGATCCTGATCTGGGTCGTCACCTCGTCGGCGCTTCGCGCGCCGCCGCTGACGTTGCTGGGCAAGCACCGCGCGCGATCAAAGATTCCGTTCCTGGCGGCGCTGGCGATGCTCGGCTACGGGCTTGCCGGTGCCGTGTCGCCCTATCTCGGCACGGTGCTGCGCAATGAGGACCCGCGGTTGCCGTTCGTGATTTCGGGCGTGGTGTTGCTGTTGACCACGCTGGCGCTGTCGAAGGTCGAGCGCGACATTGCACAGCAGGCGCCCGCTGCAAACGAGCCGCCGGTGCCGGTGCCGGCAAAGGCGCTGGGCCGGATACCGATCGTGTTCATTGCCTCGATGCTGATCCTGTCGCTCGGCTCGCAGCTACATGCTTCCATCAACAGCGCGCCGTTCTTCCTGCGCTTTGCCAAGGCCGATGAGTTGCCGTGGCTGCTGCCGGTGTTCTGGATCGGCTTCAACATCGCGATGTTTCCGGCGAGCTCCGTGGTCAGGAATCGCGGCGGGTTGTTCGCGATGGGCGCCGCCGGCTTGCTCGGCGCCTTCGCTGCGGCGGGTGCGGAACTCGCCGTCAATCTGAACATGCTGATCGCCGCGCAGTTCGTTGCCGGCGCGGCATGGGGCTGCATGCTGATGGCCGCGGTCTCGGCGGCACTGGCGATCGGCGAGACCGGCGCCGAAGGCAAGGTGGTGGGGCTGGTGTTTTCGGCGCTGGCGCTGGCGACGTTCGCACGCATGGCGGCCGTGGCCGGTGGCCTGCAAAAACTGCCGGAATATGCGCCGCTGCTGCAATGGGCACCGGTGGCGTGCTGGTCGGCGGCCGGCGCCGGGCTGCTGGTGATCGCAGCATCCCGGGCGCAGCGGGGGTTGGCGGCGAGGCAGGTGTAATCCTCCGCGTCATTCCGGGGCACGCGAAGCGTGAGCCCGGAATGACGACGGTTACGGCATCGCTGGATGGATGAACGTCCACGGCGTGACTTCCGAATCCGTGGGAACCTCGATCGCGATCACGTAGGGCCCGCCATCGGCCAGCGCCTTTTCCAGTGCGGGGCGGAAGTGATCGGGCGAGGTGACGCGCGCGGCACCGACGCCGAAGGATTCCGCGAGTTTGACGAAATCCGGATTGACGAGGTCGGACGCCACCACGCGGCCGTCAAAGCGCTGGCGCTGGTCGCGCCTCACATTGCCATAGGCGTTGTTGTTGAAAATCAGCGTCACCACGCCGATCCCAAATTGCACGGCGGTGGCGAGCTCCTGCACAGCGAACATAAAACCGCCGTCACCGGTGATGGCGACCACCGGCCGGTCCGGATTGGCGACCTTGGCGCCGAGCGCGGTCGGGAAACCCGAGCCGAGCGTGCCCTGATAGCCCGAGGAGATGAAGGTGCGCGGCTCGTAGACCGGAAAGCCGTACCAGGAGGCAAAGCCGACCTGCGACAACTCGTCGGTGACGATGGCGTTCGCAGGCAGCACCTCGCGCAGGATGTTCAGATAGGCCATCTGCGGCTGGATCGCCTGGATCTCCTGATGCGCCGCGGCGGTCGCTTCGCGGATCGCTGCGCGCCGGCCGCTGGTCTTGCTGAAGCCGGCTTTCTTCACGGCAGCAATCAGTTCGGCGGTGCCGGCCCGGGCATCCGCGATCACGGGAGCGTCCGGCGTGAAGCGCCGCATCTCGACGGGATCGATGTCGATGCGAACGGACTTGAGGCCCTGCGGCTTGTAGGGCCATCGGAATCCGGACTCCGGCAATTCCATGCGCGTGCCGATGCCGATCATCAGATCGGTCGTCGGCCACAGCTTGTAGGCCGACGCCATCGTCAGACCGAGTTCGTGCGCGTTAGAAACGATGCCGCGCCCGCTGCGGAAGGCCACCACCGGCGCGTCGATCATCTCGGCGAGTTCGAGAATTTCCTCGGCAGCATCGATGGCGCCGCCGCCGACGAAGATCATCGGATGTTTGCTGCCCTTCACCAGCGCCGCGGCGGCCTTGATGCGGTCGGGATCGGGCTTCGGCGCCGGAAACAGCTCGAACGGCTTTGACGGGCCGACTTCGGCGCGCTGGGTGAACACGTCCCACGGCATTTCCAGCGACACCGGACCGCGACGGCCCGACAGCATCTCCTGGAATGCGCGCGATACCATCGTTGGCGCGACGTCGGGATATTCGATGCGGTCGGCCCACTTCACGAACGTCTTGAGCGTCGCAAGCTGGTCCGGCATTTCGTGCAAATGGCCGCGGCCCTTGCCGAGGAACGGCGTCGGCACCTGGCCGGTCAGGCACAGCACCGGCTCGTTGCAACCGAAGGCGGTCAATAGTGCAGCGCTGGCGTTGAGCACGCCGGGGCCCGGCACCACGCTGAAGACGCCGGGCTTGCCGCTCGAACGGGCGTAGCCGAACGCCATGTAGCCGCAGGCCTGCTCGTGCCGGGCGCCGATTACTTTCAATTGGGCCTGGTGAAAGGCGTCGAACAGGCCGTAGATCTGCGCGCCGGGCAGGCCGAACACGGTATCGACGCCGTGCGCGACAAGGCCATTGACGATTGCTTCGCCGCCGGAAGTTGAAGTCATTGTACTGTCCAATCGTTCACAGAATTATCAGGCTTCGTCGACCACGCCGTTCTTCAGCACGCCGATGCCGTCGGCTTCGACCTCGACGACATCGCCGGGCGCGAGGTAGCGCGGCGGGTCGAACCGCGCGCCGGCGCCCGTGGGGGTGCCCGTCACGATGACGTCGCCGGGCACCAGGGTGGTGAAGGTCGAGATGTAGTTGATGAGGTAACGGAAGCTGAAGATCAACCGGCTGGTGCGGTCATCCTGCCGGGTCTCGCCGTTGACCCGCGTCGTCAGGCGGATGTCCGCGATCTGAGATTCACTGGTGTACGGCACCAGCCACGGGCCGAGGCTCCCGGTGGAGTCGAAATTCTTGCCTTGCGTCACGTTGAACTTGGCGTGGCGTATCCAGTCCCGCAGCGTGCCTTCGTTGCACAGCGTGATGGCGGCGATATGGTCCAGTGCGGCGCTCTCCTGGATGTGCCGCCCGGCCTTGCCGATCACGATCACCAGTTCGCCTTCGTAGTCCAGTTGCGACGACGCGCGCGGGCGGACCAGCGGCGTCTCGTGGCCGACAAAGGAACGTGGCGTGCGCATGAACATGCTCGGATATTTCGGCGCGTCCTGGCCATCCTTGTATTCGGCGTTACGGTCCGGATAATTGACGCCGATGCAGATGATCTTTTCCGGCGACGGGATCGGCGGCTGCCAGGTAATCGCCTCGACGGGATAGTCCGGCTCGCGCCTGTCGGCGTCTTCGATCAGCTTTGGCAGCGCATTGGCCGCGATGACTTCGCGTAAGGTCGGATAGTCCCTGCTGAAATGGGCGGAGAGATCGACGATGCCGCCTTTGACGACGGCGCCGTATCTGGTCTTCCCGTCAACCGAGAAGGTGGCGATGCGATGTGTGGTCATGAAATTTTCCAGTTAGCCCGGCGTCATGCCACCGGCCTTGATCGTCGCCGTGGCTGCGGGGGATTTCAGATAGTCGATGAAGGCGCTGGCGGCGTCGGCTTCCTTGGTACCGGCCGCGATGGCGGATGTGAACACCAGTTCCTGCTGCAGCTCGGCCGGGAAGGGGCCGGCGAGTTCGACCCCGGGAGCGATCAGGACGTTGGTCAGGAACACGCCAAGCTCGGCCTCGCCCTTGGCCACGGCCGGCGCGATCTGCGGCGGGCCCGGCTGCACTTTGGTCTTGGCCTTCATCTCCTCGGCAATGCCGAGACGCTCGAACACTTTTGTCACATAGGCGCCCGCTGCGCTCGCCGGCACAAAGGCGATCGACTGCGCGGCCAGCAGCGTTTTCTTGAGGGCGTCCGCGGTGGAGATATCCGGCTTGGGCGCTCCGGCGCGGAAGGCGACGCCATAGCCGACGCGCGCGATGTCGATGATCGGTTCCGGAGCAAAACGCGCCTTGGCGGCGGCGTCGTTGAAGACGTCGACCGGCACCACGACGACGTCGAACGACGTCCCTGAATTGACCCGCGTGATGATGTTGGGCGTGGAATCGAAATGGATCGAAAGCTTGTGGCCGGTCTTCTTCTCGAAGGCCGGCGTGAGCTTGTTGAGCAGCGCGGTCATCGAGCCGCCGGCGATAACCTTGAGTTCGGCGGCGTGAAGCGAGGTAGCTAATGTCATGGCGATCATCCGGGAGAACGCGGTTGTGAGCAATTTCCTTGTCGGCCTGATCATGGCGCGCTCTCGATGGTTTCAGCCCAGCCTAATCGGCAATGGTGACATCGGCGACAAACGCCGGTTCACGCACCGCCTGTCCCGTAAACGGTGAACCCTGCTCGAACCAGGAGCGCGGCGCCGGTGCGCCCCACAGCGTTTGCCGGCGCGGGTCCTTCAGCGACCAGCGCAGCGGTTCGTGGTCGTGATCGCCGGTAAAGTAATCGCTGGTATAGAGCTCGAGGCGATGGCCGTCGGGATCGCGCACATAGAGAAAGAACGCATTGGAAATGCCGTGGCGGCCGGGGCCGCGCTCGATGTTCTTCAGGTAGCCGCTGGAGGCCATGACGTCGCAGAGATGCAGGATGTTCATCGCAGTCGGCACCCAATAGGCAAGATGGTGCAGGCGAGGACCACGGCCGTTGGTAATGGCGAAATCGTGCACATTGCCCTTGCGGTGCATCCAGGCCGCCGCGATGCGCCCGTTCGGTCCGTCTTCCTCGCCATATTCGGTCAACCGAAAACCCAGCCGCGCGTAGAAGTCGACTGTGTTCTGCACTTCCGGAGAAAACACGTTGAAATGGTCGAGCCGCTGCGGGTGGCAACCCTTGTAGAGATCGTAGCGCCGCAGCAGATGCGGGCGCTTCTCCATCGACGCATACAATTCGAGCTGAAAGCCTTGGGGATCGCTGAACTGCAGCGTGCGCCCCTGAAACGGCTGCTCGGTGAAGGCGTAAGTAATGCCGTTCTCGGAAAAGAAGCTGGCGGCCTTGTCGAGATCGCCGTCGTTGCCGACCTTGAAGCCGAGCCGGTTGCAGGCCGCCGTCGCTGCCTTGCGCAATACCAGCGAGTGATGCTGATGCTCCTCGCTGCCGCGCAGGTATACCGCCTTGTCGTCGCGGTCCTCGACATGGAGGCCGACGGTGGTCTCGTAGAATGCGCGGCTCTTGTCCAGGTCGACGACGTCGAGCACGGCGTGGCTGGACCGGATGATGTTGAACGGCGGGTCGAAGATGTGCGTCGGCACCGGCATAGGCGTTCCCTTAATTGCGTTCGTCATTCCGGGGCGATGCGCAGCATCGAACCCGGAATCTCGAGGTTCCCCGATGCGCAATTGCGCATCTGTGGTTCGCGCTTTGCGCGCCCCGGAACGACGTGACGACGGCGTTAAATCCCCAGTTTCTGAATCTTGTGCGTCCCGCGGGCGAGCGAGACGTGCTTGGTTTCCATGTAGAAGTCGAACGAGTAATCGCCGCCGTCGCGGCCGATGCCGGACGATTTCATGCCGCCGAACGGCGTCGGCAGATGGCGGACGTTTTCGGAGTTGAGCCAGATCATGCCGGCTTCCAGCGCGTCGGCGACCCGCAGCGCCCGGCCCATGTCGCCGGTCCAGACGTAACCGGTAAGACCGTACTGGACGCCGTTGGCGATCTCGATGGCGTCCTTCTCGTCCCTAAACGGGATCACGGTCAGGAACGGGCCGAACACTTCCTCCTGCGCCACCCGCATCTTGGCGTGGGCGCCGGTGACCAGCGTCGGCTGCACATAGTGCCCGCCACCGGGGCCGTCATGCGGCTTGCCGCCGACGGCGATGGTGGCGCCGTCCTTTTGTGCGACCTCGAAATAGCTGCAGACTTTGGCCAGATGCCGCTCATGGATCAGCGGCCCGATTTCGGTGGCGGGGTCGAGGGGATGGCCGACCTTGAGCGCTTTCACGCGGGCGGTGAGCTTTTCGATGAATTTGGCGGCAATGCTGGCCTGGACCAGCAGCCGGCTGGACGAGGTGCAGCGCTCGCCGTTCAGCGAGTAGATCATGAAGACGACGGCATCGAGCGCGCGGTCCAGATCAGCGTCGTCGAACACGATCACGGGATTCTTGCCGCCGAGCTCGAAATGGACGCGCTTCAGGGTCGGCGCGCCCTGCGCCATGATCGCCGAACCGGTCGCGCTCTCGCCGACGAAACCGATCGCCTTGATCGCGGGGTGCTCGGTCAGCGCCTTGCCGGCCTCCTCGCCGATCCCGTGCACGGTGTTGAGCACGCCGTCGGGCAGGCCGGCCTGTTTGGCGAGCTTGGCCAGCAGGTCCGCCGTGACCGGCGACCATTCGGCCGGCTTGTGCACGACGGTGCAGCCGGCGGCCAAGGCTGGAGCAATCTTCCAGGTCGACAGCATGAACGGTGTGTTCCACGGCGTGATGACGCCGACCGGGCCGATCGGCACCCGGGTCGAGATGTTCCAGTGCTCGTCGCTCGGGGTGCTCAGCCCGTCGCGGGCGTCGGCGCATTTGTCGGCGAAGAAGCGGAAGTTTTCGGCGGCCCGGACCGCCGCCTTGGCCATGAAGCGGTGGGCCTGGCCGGTGTCGATGCATTCGAGCACGGCGATGTCGTCGGCGCGGTCCTCGATGGCGTCAGCGACGCGGTGCAGCAATTTCTTCCGCATTGTTGCCGGCATGTCGCGCCAGCCCTTGAAGGCGAGGCTGGCCGCCGTCGCGGCGCAGTCGATATCCTCGGCGTTGCCGCGGGCGACCGATGCCAGCACCGCGCCATCGACCGGGGACTTGGTCTCAAAAGTTTGGCCGGAGATCGACGGCACGGTCTTGCCATCGATCATGTGGCCGATGCCTTCGCTCTTTAATTTGGCGAGCAGCGGGGCGGTGCGGTCGCGATTGGCGGCAAAGGCGTCCTTCGGTGTCACTTTATCCATGTGCAGTCTCCACTTTCAGAGCTTCGTGGATGTTGTTGCGTTTCCAGCTGGTTTCCTTGTCGTTGATCTGCATGTCGAACGACAGCGCGAACTTCAGATCCGCAAACACGGGATCAAGATAGGCCGACAAAGCTTTGAAAATATGTTCGCCGGCCTTCTGGCGGGTCGGGAGGTCGCGGCCTTCGCCGAGCCGCAGCACCATGTCGAGAAAGCCGAGGTTTTTGGCGCCGTTGGCGATGGCGTAGTGCTCGCACCTGATGGCGCGGACACGGATGCCGCCGAGCGGGAAGATGCCGGTCGCGACCGCCTCCTTGCGCACCAGTTCAACCACCGCGCCCATGTCGACGCGGCCATCGAGATTGGCTGAATATTCAATGGTGAAGTGCGGCATGTTCGCTTCCCTCCCGCGGTTGTTAATGCATCAGGCGAAGTAGCAGCTCACCGAGCCGTAGGGGCCGTAGTCGGCCTGGATGGTGTCGCCCTTTTTGGTCTCGATCGGGCGGATGAACGATCCCGCCAGCACCACTTGCCCGGCTTCGAGCGCCAGCCCGTTCGGGGCAATCTTGTTGGCAAGCCAGGCCACCGCCGTTGCCGGGTGATTGAGCACGCCAGCCGCCAGCCCGGTCTCTTCCAACTGGCCGTTGCGATAGCAGAGCGCGCCGATCCAGCGCAGGTCGGCATCGTCAGGGCGGATCGGGCGGCCGCCGAGTACGATGCCGGCATTGGCCGCGTTGTCGGCGATGGTATCGAAGATCTTTCGGGTGGCCTTGGTCTGCGGATCGACCCGTTCGACCCTGGTGTCCAGAATTTCCAGCGCCGGCACCACGAAGTCGGTGGCGTTGAGCACGTCGAACGTAGTGCAGTTGGGCCCTGACAGCCGCGACTTCATCACGAAGGCAAGCTCGGCCTCGACGCGGGTGGCGATGAAGCGGTCCGTCGGCACCAGTCCGCCATCGGCAAAGAACATGTCGTCGAGCAGGATGCCGGAGTCCGGCTCGTCGATGTTGAGGGCGCTCTGCATCGCCTTCGAGGTCAAGCCGATCTTGTGGCCCTTGACCACGCGGCCCTGGGCCACCTTCATGTCGACCCACACCTTCTGAATAGCGTAGGCGTCTTCGATAGTTATGGCGGGATGATCAAGTGAAATCTGCCGCACCTGCTTGCGGGTCTTCTCGGCGTGGTCGAGCCGCTCGGCGGCACTGCGGATTTCGTCTTTTGAAAGGGCCATTTTGGAGAAGGTCATGGGTCCGCCGTTCGTTCGGCAAAAAGCAGGTGCTGGAATTTGATTAACATGTTAAGGGTATCCCGGCAAACCGATTTGATGCTTGCTGCACTGCAAAAATTTTATCGCGCGAGCAACGGTTCCTGAAGGTGGACGACTAGCGATGGCAGGCAAGAAATCGCCGAACGGGTCGCATTCGAAGTCGGCCGAGTCACGCCGCGCGCCGATGCGCGAATTCTCCCGCTCGTTGCCGATGTCGTTGTTGCGCGCCCGTGAAGCCGTGATGCGGCAGTTCCGCCCCTCGCTGCGCAACCATGGCCTGACGGAACAGCAATGGCGGATTCTTCGCGCGCTGACGGCGGTGGAGACCATCGAGGTCACCGAACTGGCGCGTGTCGCGTTCCTGCTGGGGCCGAGCCTGTCGCGAATTCTCCGCGACCTCGAGGCGCGGCATCTGATCGAGCGCCGCACCGCCGAAGCCGATCTGCGCCGCGGCGTAGTGTCGATCTCGCCCAAGGGTCTGAAGCTGATCGAAGCGGTCGCCCCCAACTCGGAAGCCATCTACGCCGAAATCACCCGCCGCTTTGGCGCCCGCAAGCTCGCCGAACTGCAGGACATGCTGGGCGTGCTGGAGCGCAGCCTCGCCGCCATGGAAGTCGCGGGCGAGGGAAGTGCCGACGACGAGGAGTGAACGCAAATTTGCATGATGGTACCGGCACCATGCATAGCGGCCGGGCAAATGATTGCGATCATTTGGCAAAAGCGGCCGAAGCGGTAGACACGCACGCGATTTTTGGCTCAAAGTGCCGGCCAAGCTGGTCATCAAAACCGGCGCGGGAGTGCAGGGGTTCGCCGCCGAGAACGCAGTTTTCCCATCCGCTGCAAGATCATTCGTCGCTGCGCTCGCAATGACGGGAAGCTGACATCAACAGGAGGAATAAAGAGTGACAACCAACAACGTCAAGAAAGTATGGGCCTCGGGCAAGGCCGTGGTGAACGCCTGGCTGGCGATCCCGTCCGGCTTCTCGGCCGAAGTGATCGCGCAATGCGGCTTCGACAGCGTCACCGTCGACATGCAGCACGGCGTGCAGGATTACCTCTCGATGGTGCAATGCTTCCAGGCCATGAACGGCCACCCGGTGACGCCGATGGTTCGCGTTCCCTGGAATGAGCCCGGCATCATCGGCAAGGTGCTCGACGGCGGCGCCTATGGCGTGATCTGCCCGATGATCAACACCAAGCAGGAAGCGGAAAATCTGGTCCAGTACGCCAAGTATCCGCCGAAGGGCACCCGTTCCAACGGTCCGATCCGCTCCGGCATGTACGGTTCGGCCGGCAGCTACCAGCAGACCGCCAACGACGAGATCATACTGTTGCCGATGATGGAGACCAAGACGGCGATCGAAAACATGGAATCGATCCTCGACGTCGAGGGCATCAACGGCGTGTATGTCGGTCCCTCCGATCTCGGCTTCTCGTATGGCCTGGTGCCGAAGCTCGACCGCGACGAGCCGGAAATCCTCAAGATCTATGAGAAGATCGTCAAGGAATGCGGCAAGCGCGGCCTGCATCCGGGCATCCATTGCTCGGGCGCCGAGGGCGCGGTGCGTGCGATCAACATGGGCTTCAAGCTCGTGACCTTGTCGAACGAGAGCGGCCTGATGCAGACCTACGCCAAGATGCAGGTCACCCAGACCCGCAAGGATTCCGCCGGCAAGGCTTAAGTTTTACTTCTCTCGCCCCGCACTTTGGCAGGGCGAGAGAATACCAACAGGAGATACCCATGGCCCCGGCACCCGTCATCCGCCTGCATCCTGACGATGGCGTGCTGATCGCGCGCTCGAGCCTGCCGCCGGGCATGGTGGTGGCCGACGGGGTCACCACGGTCGAGCGCATCCCGGCGGGCCACAAGGTCGCGATCAAGCCGATTGCCGTGGGCGAGCCGATCCGCCGTTACGGCCAGATCATCGGCTTTGCGACGATTCCAATCGCGCCGGGCCAGCATGTTCACACCCAGAACTGCGGCATGGGTGATTTCGCCAAGGATTATGCCTATGGCGTCGACGTCACGCCGACGCCGAATTTCGATCTACCGGCGACCTTCGATGGCATTCGCCGCGCCGATGGTCGCGTCGCGACCCGCAACTACATCGGCATCCTGACCTCGGTGAATTGCAGCGCCCATGTCGCCGGCATCGTCGCCGACATGTTCAAGAAAAATCCGTTCACTGGAGATAACCCGCTGGCGGATTACCCCAACGTCGACGGCGTGGTGGCGCTGACGCACAAGACCGGCTGCGGCATGACCCAGGACGAGCCGCTGGCATTGCTTCGCCGCACGCTCGGCGGCTATGCGCGGCATGCGAATTTCTCTGCCGTCGTCGTGCTCGGGCTGGGCTGCGAGGTCAACCAGATCGGCGGGTTGATGCAGGAGCAGAAGCTTGCCGGCCGTCTGCGCGCGATGGACATCCAGGAAGTCGGCGGCACCCGCAAGACGGTGGAAGCCGGCATCGCCTTCGTGCGCGAGGCGCTGACGGATGCCAATAAAGTCAGGCGCGAGCCGGTGCCGGCGAGCGAATTGACGGTGGCGCTGCAATGCGGCGGCTCCGATGGTTACTCCGGCGTATCGGCCAATCCGGCGCTGGGTGCGGCGAGCGATCTTTTGGTGCGCCATGGCGGTACGGTGATCCTCTCCGAGACTCCGGAAACCTACGGCGCCGAACATCTCTTGACGCGGCGCGCGGTCAGCCGCGAAGTCGGCGAAAAGCTCGTCGGCCTGATGCGCTGGTGGGAAGAATACACGGCGCGGGAAGGCGCCGAGATGAACGCCAATCCGAGTCCCGGCAACAAGGCCGGCGGCCTCACCACCATTCTGGAAAAATCATTGGGCGCGATGGCGAAAGCCGGCAGCACCAATCTGGTCGACGTGCTCAACTACGCCGAAGCCGTCACCAAGAAGGGTTTCGTGTTCATGGATACGCCCGGCTACGACCCGGTCGCGGCGACCGGGCAGGTGGCTGGCGGCGCCAACCTCGTCTGCTTCACCACCGGCCGCGGCAGCGTGTTCGGCTGCAAGCCGGCGCCCTCGATCAAGCTTGCGACCAACACGCCGATGTACAAGCGGATGGAAGACGACATGGACGTCAATTGCGGCACTATCCTCGACGGCGAGGAAAACGTGCAGCAGTGCGGCCAGCGTATTTTCGAACTGATGCTGAAGACGGCGTCGGGCCAGCCGACCAAGAGCGAGAGCTTCGATTTCGGCGGGGCCGAGTTCGCGCCCTGGGTGCTTGGGGCTACGATGTGAGGGATTGATCCGTCATTCCGGGGCGATGCGCAGCATCGAACCCGGAATCTCGAGATTCCCCGGGGGTGCAATTGCATCCCCTGAGGTCTGTTCCTTCGGACCATCCCGGAATGAGGGCACCAAACGTCAGCACTTCCCGTAGGCACCTGCTGCCCGTTGTTAATGCTTGATCCGTACCGGAACCAGTGTTCTGCTTAAAAAAGCTGCTGGAGTGTTCGGTCTGTGTCGATCTTCGTCGCGCTACATCACGTTACGCATTACAAATACGACCGACCGATCGATCTCGGCCCGCAAACCATTCGCCTGCGTCCGGCGCCGCATACGCGGACGCCGATCCTGAGCTATTCGCTCAAGGTGACGCCCGCAAATCATTTCGTGAACTGGCAGCAGGACCCGCAGGGCAACTGGCTGGCGCGCTACGTCT
Source organism: Hyphomicrobiales bacterium (assembly GCA_038244925.1). Taxonomy (GTDB): domain Bacteria; phylum Pseudomonadota; class Alphaproteobacteria; order Rhizobiales; family Xanthobacteraceae; genus Bradyrhizobium. The sequence continues at coordinate 33,265 of JBBRSX010000020.1, forward strand.
TTCCGGAGAAGGCCACCGAACTCAAGGTCGAGGTCGATTTCACCGCGCAGATGACGGTGGTCAATCCGTTCGACTTCTTCGTCGAGGGTTACGCGTCAAGCTTTCCGTTCCAGTACACCAATGATCTCAAGACCGAACTGGCGCCCTATCTGGCGACCTCGGATCAGGGGCCGAAGTTCGCCGACTACTTGAAGGAGATTCCGCGCGAAGCCGACAGCACCGTTGATTTTCTGGTCGAACTCAATGCCAAACTGCAGCAGAAAATCAGTTACGTCATCCGCATGGAGCCCGGCATCCAGACGCCGGAGGAGACGCTGTCCTGCGGTTCCGGATCGTGCCGCGACTCGGCATGGCTGTTGATCCATATCTTCCGACACCTCGGGCTCGCCGCGCGTTTCGTCTCCGGCTATCTGATCCAGTTGCGTCCCGACATCGATCCGGTCGAAGGTCCGCGCGAGGTCGAAAGCGATTTCACCGACCTGCACGCTTGGGCCGAAGTCTATCTTCCGGGCGCGGGCTGGATCGGGTTCGACGTCACCTCGGGCATGCTGACCGGCGAGGGGCACATTCCCGTCGCCGCCACGCCGCACTACCGTTCGGCAGCGCCGATCTCGGGCACCGCGGGCTTTGCCGAAGTCGAATTTGCCTTCGACATGAGCGTCAAGCGCATCCTTGAAGCGCCGCGGATCACGCGGCCGTTCTCCGATGAATCCTGGGCGCGCCTCGACGCGCTCGGCGAGCAGGTCGATGCCGATCTCAAAGACGGCGACGTGCGCCTGACCATGGGCGGCGAGCCGACCTTCGTTTCGATCGACGATCTGGAATCGGCGGAGTGGAACATTGCCGCGGTCGGTCCGACCAAGCGGGCGCTGGCCGACGAACTCATTCGCAAATTGCACGCGCGGTTTGCGCCGGGCGGGCTGCTGCATTACGGCCAGGGCAAATGGTATCCCGGCGAAACCCTGCCGCGCTGGGCGTTCGGGCTCTATTGGCGCAAGGACGGTGTGCCGATCTGGAAGAACGCCGAGTTGATCGCCAGGATCGATGACAAGATCGATGACAAGCTCGACAGTTCACGCGACGCCGACGCCGACGATGCCAAATGGCTGATGAACGGCATCGCGAAACGCCTTGGTCTCGACGCCGACTACGCGATGCCGGCCTATGAAGATCCCGTGCACTGGCTGCAAGAGGAAGCAGCCCTTCCGGTCAATGTCGATCCTTCAGACTCGAAACTGGCCAATGCGGAAGAGCGCGCGCGGATGGCGCGCGAGTTCGATCGCGGGCTGACCACGCCGCGGGGTTATGTTCTTCCGGTCCAGCATGCCGGCGCCCATGCCCAGGGCTGGATGAGCGAGCGCTGGCCGTTGCGGCGCAGCCATATGTTCCTGTTGCCCGGCGATTCTCCGCTCGGTCTGCGGCTGCCGATCGGCTCGCTGCCGCATATCCCGGAGGATGAATATCCCTACATCGTCGAGCAGGATCCGATGGAGCCGCGCCTCGAACTCGCGGTCGAGGACAAGGACGCCGTTGAAGGCGGCGCGCCGCCGAAGCCGCCGGAAACCCGAGCCCGGCTCAAGCCGGTGCGCACCGCGATCTCGGTCGAAATCCGCGACGGCGTGCTGTGCGTGTTCATGCCGCCGGTCGAAAAGCTGGAACATTATCTGACGCTGATCGCCATCGTCGAAGTGGTCGCCGAGGAGATGAAGACCCAGGTCCACATCGAGGGTTATGGGCCGCCCTACGACCCGCGCGTCGAGGTGATCAAGGTGACGCCCGATCCCGGCGTGATTGAGGTCAACGTCCAGCCGGCGCAAAACTGGCGCGAGGCGGTCGATATCACCTTCGGCCTCTATGAGGACGCCGCGAAAACTCGCCTCGGCGCCAACCGCTTTCTGGTCGACGGCCGCCACACCGGCACCGGCGGCGGCAACCATGTCGTGGTCGGCGGCAGCACGCCGGAGGCGTCGCCGTTCCTGCGCCGCCCGGATTTGCTGAAAAGTCTCGTGCTGTACTGGCAGCGGCATCCGTCGCTGTCTTATCTGTTTTCCGGTATGTTCATCGGCCCGACCAGCCAGGCGCCGCGCCTCGACGAGGCCCGGCATGACGGTCTCTATGAACTGGAAGTGGCGCTCGCCCACGTGCCGCCGCCCGGCGTTCAGGCGCCGCTGTGGCTGGTCGACCGGCTGTTCCGCCACATCCTCGTCGACATAACCGGCAATACCCACCGCGCCGAAATCTGCATCGACAAGCTCTATTCGCCGGACGGTCCGACCGGCCGTCTCGGGCTCGTTGAGTTTCGCGCGCTCGAAATGCCGCCCGATCCGCGGATGTCGCTGGCGCAGCAGCTTTTGATCCGCGCCCTGATCGCAAAACTGTGGCGCGAACCGCAACAAGGCAAGTTCGTGCGCTGGGGCACCACGCTGCACGATCGCTTCATGCTGCCGCATTTCCTCTGGGAGGATTTTCTCGGCGTGCTCGAAGAACTCCGCCAGTCAGGCTACGATTTCTCGCCGGAATGGTACTCAGCCCAGCTCGAGTTTCGTTTTCCGGTGTTCGGCCGTGTCCATCACGGCGGCGTCGCGCTCGAACTGCGTCAGGCGCTGGAGCCCTGGCATGTGCTCGGCGAAGAGGGCTCGGCCGGCGGCACCGTGCGTTATGTCGACTCTTCAGTGGAGCGCTTGCAGATCAAGGTGGAAGGTTTTGTCGAGGGCCGCCATGTCGTGACCTGCAACGGCCGGCGCATGCCGATGACCGCGACCGGGCGCTCCGGCGAGGCAGTCGCCGCGGTCCGGTTCAAGGCCTGGCAACCGGCGTCGGGCCTTCATCCGACCATTCCGGTACATGCGCCGCTGACATTTGATTTGATCGACACCTGGAACGGCCGTTCGCTCGGCGGCTGCGTCTATCACGTCGCCCATCCCGGCGGCCGCAGCTACGACACCAAGCCGGTCAATTCCTACGAGGCGGAAGCAAGGCGGTTGGCCCGCTTTCAGGATCACGGCCACACCCCGGGCAAAATCGATCCGCCGCCCGAAGAGCGCACAATTGAATTCCCTTTGACCCTCGACTTGAGGACGCCGCTCCTGCATTGATTTGACTTGACGTTTTCTGGCGTTTTCCTGGCGTTTTCGGGCAACGAGGCCCGTCCGCCCGGACTGATCCGGCGTGGAGCTACGGAAAACGCGTCAAATCATGAAATTGGGACCTCGACTCTGATCTAATCGGAGGCGAGCGTGGGGAATTGGAATGGCGGGACAGGCCGGCCAAGGCAACAGTCAGGAAAACAAGGCGCGTCCAGGCCAGCGGCGGATGGCGCAGTGGAGCCGCGACTATGCGCGGCTGCCCGGCATTCCCGACGAATATATCGGCCAGGACGGCGCGCCCCGTGCGGCCTGGACCCGGTTTTTCGATGCCTTCGCGGCGATGGCGCCGGCCGACATCGAGAAGCGCTTCGCCTCCGCCGACCGGCATTTGCGCGAAGCTGGCGTCACCTACCGCGCGCCCGGCGAAACCGCCGACCGGTTGTGGCCGCTGAGCCATCTGCCGCTGATCATCGACGAGACCGACTGGAAGCAGTTGAGCGCAGGGATCGCGCAGCGTGCGCAACTGCTCGAAATGGTCTTGGGCGATCTCTACGGCGAGGGCCGCCTGGTTACGGAAGGCGCGATACCGGCCGCGGCGATTGCCGGCAGCAACGAATATTTGCGCGCGGTGTGCGGCGTCAAACCGCCGGGCGGGCGCTACCTGCATCTCTATGCCGCCGACGTCGGCCGCGGTCCCGACGGGCGTTGGTGGGTGCTGGGCGACCGTACCCAGGCGCCGTCGGGCGCCGGCTATGCGCTGGAAAACCGCCTGGTACTGTCGCGGGCGTTCTCCAATCTCTACAAGTCGATGAACGTCGAGCGCGTCGCGCCGTTCTTCGAGGCCTTTCGCGATAGCCTGCGCGCCAGCGCCGACCGCGACGAGCCGCGGATCGGGTTGCTGACGCCGGGCGCCTTCAGCGAAACCTATTTCGAACATGCGACGATCGCGCGCTATCTCGGCTTCCTGCTGGTCGAGGGCGACGATCTCGCGGTCAGCGGCGACCGCATCCATATCCGCACCGTCGCCGGGCTGAAGCGGCTCGACGTGTTGCTGCGCCGGGTCGATTCCAACTTTCTCGATCCGCTGGAACTCGATGCCTCCTCGCATCTCGGCGTGCCCGGTCTGATCGACGTGCTGCGCAAGAACGGCGTCGTCGTCGCCAACATGCCGGGTTCGGGCGTGCTGGAGGCGAGGGCGCTGTTGGGCTTCCTGCCAAGCTTGAGCCAGCGTTTTCTCGGGCAGGATCTCAAGATGCCGCACATCGCGACCTGGTGGTGCGGCCAGAAATCCGCGCGCGAGGAAGTGCTGTCGCGGATCGACGATTTCGCGATCGAGGGCGCCTATAGCCGCTCCGTTCCCGGCTTTCCCGGCCACGGCCCCGTCCTCGCCAGCGAATTGTCACCGGCCGAACGCGACCGTCTCAAAAGCGCGATCGCCGAACGCGGCATCGATTATGTCGGCCAGGAACTGGTGCGGCTGTCGACGACACCGGTGTGGGAAAACGGCCGGATCACGCCGCGTCCGTTCGTGCTGCGGGTGTTTGCGGCGGTGACCCCGCAAGGCTGGACCATCCTGCCCGGCGGCTTCTGCCGGATCGCCGAGCAGCCCGATGCCCGCGCCGTGTCGATGGGCGATGGCGCGCGCGCGGCCGACGTCTGGGTGGTGTCCGACAAGGCGGTTTCGACTTCGACGCTGCTGCCGGCGGCTGACGCCGTGCGCATCAAGCGGATCGCCGGCGTGGTCCCGAGCCGCGCTGCGGACAACCTGTTCTGGCTCGGCCGCTATCTCGAACGCGCGGAGGCGACGCTGCGGCTGATCCGCGCGCTCGGCACGCCGATGCGCGATCCGGTCAAGGGAACAGCGACGGGGCCATCGACAGCTTTGCCTTCGGTCGAACGCATCCAGCGGCTGCTGGTGACCTGGGGCGCGACCTCGCAGGCGACGCGCGCGAACCCCGCCAAGGTCATCTCCGAGGCGCTGCAGAACGAGGAAAAGTTCGGCTCGGCGCTCTCGCTGGTGAAATCCGCGCAGCGCATGGCGACCTCGTTGCGGGAACGGCTTTCGCCCGACGCCTGGCAGGTCATTACCGAGATGGCGGAGCGTTTGGCCTTGCAGGTCGAGGATGACGACGCTGTCATCAGCGCCGCTGAATTGACGCTGCAGGAACTGGCGAGCTTTGCCGGTCTGGCGCAGGAGAACATGAACCGAGCCGCCGGCTGGCGCTTCCTCGAAATGGGGCGCCGGATCGAGCGCGCCATCAACACCGCGCGGTTCGCGCGGCAGTTCGCCTATGACGAGGCAAGCGATGAGGATCTCGACGTGCTGCTGACGCTGGTGGATTGCCAGATCACCTACCGTTCGCGCTATCTGGTCGGCCCGTCGCTGGCGCCGGTGCGCGACCTCGCGGTACTCGATCCCTACAACCCGCGCTCGGTCGCGTTTCAGGTCGCGGCGCTCAACGAGCACATTGCGAGCTTGCCGAGCCTCAAGGAGCACGGTTTGATCGAGCGGCCGCAGCGGCTGGCGGTGGCGCTGCAGGCAACGCTGACGACCACGGAGGCCGAGAAACAGGATGCCAAAACCCTGTTCGCGCTGGAGCAGGATCTGCTCAATCTGGCCGACGCCATCGGCCTGCATTATTTCCCGCACGGTCCCAATGCGAGCCGGCCGGAGAAGCTGACAGGCCTCGCGTGATCTACGATATCCGTCATGTCACGACCTACGCTTACGAGAGCTCGGTGAGTTTCGCGCGCTGTTCGCTGCGGCTCGAGCCGCGATCGGGTGACGGCCAGCAACTGGTTTCCCATAGTGTCGATATCCGGCCGCGGCCGGCGGAGCGCACGGAGCGGCGGGACTTTTTCGGCACCCACACCGAGAGCGTTCTGATCGAGACCGCGCATCGCAACCTGCGGATCGATTCCCGTTCTCGGGTTTCGGTCTCGCGCCAGGTTCTCGAACGCACTGCGCCGAGCCCGTCCTGGGCGGACATCCGCGACGTGGCGTTAGAGGCCACCAGTCTCGGCCCATCGTCGCCGGTCGGCTACGTCTTTGCCAGTTCGCTGGTGCCGGTGCAGGCGCCGGTCACCGCCTATGCCGCGGCGAGCTTTCCGCCGGGCGGTGGAGTAGTCGCCGGCGCCGTCGACCTGATGCACCGGATTCGCACCGAGTTCAGGTACGACCCCAAGGCCACCGTGATCTCGACGCCGCTGAAGGAAGTGTTCGAGAAGCGCCACGGCGTCTGCCAGGATTTTGCCCATGTGATGATCGCAGGCCTCCGCGGACTCGGGCTGCCGGCCGCCTATGTCAGCGGCTATCTGCGCACCATCCCGCCGCCGGGCCAGCCGCGCCTGCAGGGCGCCGACGCCACCCACGCCTGGGTGTCGGTGTGGTGCGGCGACGCGATCGGCTGGGTCGGGTTCGATCCGACCAACGACATCCTGGTCGGCAACGACCACATCATCCTGGCGGTCGGACGCGACTTCTCCGACGTCTCCCCGGTCGACGGCATCATCGTCGGCTCGCGCAAGCAGAAGCTCAGTGTCGCGGTCGATGTGCTGCTGGTGGAGTGACGTCCGTCTACCCAGACGCAGAATCGCGAAAACAACCCCATGCAAAGTAGAATGAGCCGCTAAGTCCCCGTCCGCCTTGGCTGCTCGGCTGAATCATCGCGCAGGCCTTTGAAGAACTTCTCGACTTCGCGCGACAGCGTCTCGGCCGTGGCGGTCAGGTCGCTGGAGGCGTTGAGGACGGAAGCCGCCGCCGTGCTGGTGGTGCTGATAGCGTCGCTGAGCGAGCTGATATTGACGACCAGCGTGCCGTTGCCCTGCGCCGCCAGTTGCGCGTTGGCGGAAATTTCGCGGGTCGCCGCATCCTGCTGGCCGATGGCGCTGGCGATGTTCGACGTCACCTCGTTGATCTCACGCACGGCGTTGCCGATTTCGCGGACGGCGTCGACGGAATTCTTGGTCGAGGTCTGGATCAGGCTGACGTTCTGGCCGATCTCGGAGGTGGCCTTGGCGGTCTGCTCGGCCAACGCCTTGACCTCGTGGGCGACGACCGCAAACCCGCGGCCGGCATCGCCGGCGCGTGCGGCCTCGATGGTCGCATTCAGCGCCAGCAGATTGGTTTGTTCGGCGATCGCCTGGATCAAGGCGAGCACGCCGTCGATGCGCTGGGTCGCGGCCGCGAGCCCCTCGATCTCGGTGATCGATTTCTCTGCGCGCAGGCCGGCTTGTTCGACGGCGTTTGCGGATTGGCGAACCTGCCGGCCGATTTCCTCGACGGACGCCGAGAGCTCTTCGGCGGCGCTGGCGACGGCGGAAACGTTGTTGGAGGCCTGTTCGGTGGCGCCTGAAGCGGCGACCGCGCGTCCGCTGGCATCGGACGACACGCTGGCGATGGTCTGCGCGGTGCCGCGCATCGAGGTCGCATTGTCGGTGACGGCGCGCAGAACGCCGCCCATCGCTTCGCGGAAAGCATCGACGGAAGCTTCGACCTGGCGGGCGCGCTGGTCGCGCGCCTCGGAATCCGCAAGCACCTGCGAATTGAGGTTGCGGTTGCGGTCCATCGCTTCCTTGAAGATCTGGATCGCGCGCGCCAGCGCGCCGATCTCGTCGTGGCGATCGATATGCGGAACCTCGACGCCCTCAGCGCCTTCGGCGACACGCTTGATGGTGTCGGTAATGGCCGAGAGCGGGCGCGCGACCGAACGGGCGATGATCAGCACGCCGATCACGACCACGACCAGCGCGAGACCGCCGAGGCAGGTCAGCACCAGCGCCAGCGTGTGGTTGGTGTCGGTCTGTTGCGCCAGTTTCTTGCTGCGTTCGGCATAAACCTTGGAAAGTGCCTCGAGATCCTTGTTCAGCGCCGATCGTACTGCGCGGTTGGCGTCGTTGTCGCCCCATTCGCGCCCCGCAGCCGCGTTGATCTCGACCCCGCGCCGCACCAGTTCTTTGAGGAAGTCGATGAACTGTTCGATGCGTTTCTTGAAGGTGGCGAACTGCTCGGCGTCGTCAGCCTGCACCAGCGCCTGCCAGTTCTTGACCACGTCGAGGATGCGTTCGTTGAACTTGAGCAGGCCTGCGCCGTATTTTTTCACCACCGCCGGCTCGGTCGACATGTAGACGCCGCGCGATTCCATCACCACCGCATAGACCAGCGAATTGACCCGCTCGACATTGAGCGCGGCGCGGCTGGCGGTCGCGACCGCCTCGGTGAGGGCGGCATTCTGACGGCTGTTGTAATCGGACAAAGCGGTGATAGCGGCCGTGAGCACCGCAAACAGCGCGAAGATCGCGTAAAGTTTGGCCGCGAGGGAAAGCCGGGATGACATGGCGCCACCAGAAAATGAGTTGGGGGACTTTATGATTTCGACCATGTCGGCACTCCAGAAGAGGCCGGTGAGCACCGTCGGCCGTATAAAAACTATGCAAAACTTTAATGGAGAATTTCTTAATGCGGGAAGTTCATACAACTGCAACTATATATAATTTATGAGTAATTTCAAATACTTAAAAAGACGTCATGGGTTCTGTTGGTTGAAATAAGAGGATTTTTTGCGACCATGGCGCGCACACGGCATGCGGGCAGCCCCGGCACGTTCCTTGCGATTCCTTGCGAAATGATACTGTCGCAACCGCCCGTGATGATGGGCATGGAGTAGCCATGGTCTATCGCCAAGCCATCGATGCCACCTCTTATCTGTTCGATGACCTGCGCGACCTGCTCGCCAAGGCGACGCCGCCGCGTTCCGGCGATCGGCTCGCCGGTATCGCAGCCGACAGCGCCGAGCGGATGATTGCGGCGCGGATGGCGCTGGCCAATGTCCCGCTCAAGCAGTTCCTCAACGAGGCCGTGGTGGCCTACGAGGACGACGAGGTCACCCGCCTGATCATGGATAGCCATGATGCCGTGAGCTTTGCGCCGATCTCGTCTTTGACGGTCGGCGCCTTTCGCGACTGGTTGCTGTCCGATGCCGCCACCACTGAGACGCTGCATCAGGTGGCGCGCGGGATCACGCCGGAAATGGCCGCCGCCGTCTCGAAGCTGATGCGCAACCAGGACCTGATCCTGGTCGCAAAAAAATGCACCGTGACGACCCGCTTTCGCAACACCATCGGCCTGCGGGGGCGGATGAGCGTACGGCTGCAACCCAACCACCCCTTCGACGACGCCAGGGGCATCACCGCCTCGATCCTCGACGGCCTGATGTTGGGATCGGGCGATGCCTGCATCGGCATCAACCCGGCCAGCGACGATCCGGCCGTGATCGGCGGACTGCTGCGGCTGGTCGACGGCATCATCGGCCGCCTGCAGATACCGACGCAGAGCTGCGTGCTCACGCACGTGACCACCACGCTCGGACTGATCAGGCAGGGTGTTCCGGTCGATCTGGTGTTTCAGTCGATCGCGGGGACGCAAGCCGCCAACCGCAGTTTTGGCGTCGATCTGGCGCTGCTGGCCGAGGCGCGCGAGGCCGCGCTGTCGCTCCGCCGCGGCACGGTCGGCGACAACGTCATGTATTTCGAGACCGGGCAGGGCTCGGCGCTGTCGGCCAACGCCCACCACAATGTCGATCAGCAGACCTGCGAGGCGCGGGCCTATGCGGTGGCGCGCGCCTTCGACCCGCTGCTGGTCAACAGCGTGGTCGGCTTTATCGGCCCCGAATACTTGTATGACGGCAAGGAAATCATCCGCGCCGGGCTCGAGGATCACTTTTGCGGCAAGCTGCTCGGCCTGCCGCTGGGTGTCGACGTCTGCTACACCAACCATGCCGAGGCCGACCAGGACGACATGGACAATCTCCTGACGCTCCTCGCCGCCGCCGGCGTCACCTTCGTCATGGGGGTTCCGGGCGCCGACGACGTCATGCTGAACTACCAGTCCACCTCGTTCCATGACGCGCTCTACGTCCGCGATCTCTTCGGCTTGAAGCGGGCGCCGGAGTTCGACGACTGGCTGCATCGAACCGGTCTGACCGGGCCCGACTTCCGAATTGCCGGGAATGCGGGTCTGCTGCCCGAATTTGCCTCGCGGCTGATCGCCTGAGAGGGGGCTGGAGGCGGCTTCCGGCCGGTTTCATGCAACCTTTGAACCGCTGGCGGGTTGGGACCGACTGCCACAATGTTGAAGAATTTCTGGCCCAATTTTCAATGTCGTGCTTAGATTTGCGAAAGCTTTGGCTGAGGAGTTTGAATGAGAGCTGAAGGTATTGAAACGGTCCGGCGAATTCTCTGCGTCTTTCCCCGCTACACGTCTTCTTTTGGCACGTTCGAACACGCCTATCCCCTGACCGATGGCGTCCAGGCGTTCATGCCGCCGCAGGGCCTGCTGCTGATCGCAGCCTACCTCCCGGCCAACTGGCCGGTGCGCTTCATCGACGAGAACATCCGTCCCGCCACCAAAGAAGACTTCGAATGGGCGGAAGCGGTGTTCGTCAGCGGCATGCACATCCAGCGCCAGCAGATGAACGACATCTGCCGCCGCGCCCACGCGTTCGATCTTTCCGTTGCCATCGGCGGGCCGTCGGTGAGCGCGTGCCCGGATTACTATCCCTCGTTCGATTATCTCCATGTCGGGGAACTCGGCGACGCCACCAATGAGCTGATCACGATACTGGCGCAGGATCCGTCCCGCCCCGAAGCGCAGGTGGTGCTGAAGACCAACGATCGCCTGCCGATGACCGAGTTCCCGTTGCCGGCCTATGAACTCGCCGAGGTCAAGAAATACTTCCTCGGCAGCATCCAGTATTCCAGCGGCTGTCCCTATCAGTGCGAGTTCTGCGACATTCCCGGCCTCTACGGCCGCAACCCGCGCCTGAAATCGCCGGAACAGATCATCGCCGAGCTCGACAAGTTGCGCGAGTGCGGTGTCACCGGCTCGGTATATTTCGTCGACGACAATTTCATCGGCAACCGCAAGGCGGCGCTGGATCTGCTGCCGCATCTGGTCGAATGGCAGAAGCGGACCGGCTATGTCATGCGGCTCGCCTGCGAGGCGACGCTGAACATCGCGAAGCGGCCCGAGATCCTGGAGAAGATGCGCGAGGCGTTCTTCGTGACCATCTTCTGCGGCATCGAGACCCCTGATCCCGATGCGTTGAAGGCGATGCACAAGGACCACAACATGATGGTCCCGATAATGGAAGGCATTCGCACCATCAATTCCTACGGCATGGAAGTCGTCTCCGGAATCATCATGGGGCTCGACACAGACAAGCCGGAAACCGGCGACGCGCTGCTGGCGTTCGTCGACGAGTCGCAGATTCCGCTTTTGACGATCAACTTGCTGCAGGCGCTGCCGAAGACGCCGCTGTGGGACCGTCTGGCGCGCGAAGGCCGTCTGCTCGACGAAGACGACGGCCGCGACTCCAATGTCGCGTTCCTGTTGCCGTATGACCAGGTCGTCGATTCCTGGCGCAGATGCATGGAAGTCGCCTATGCGCCGGAAAAGCTGTTCGCGCGCTACCAGTATCAGTGCGACTACACCTATACGCAGCGGATCAAGGTCCCGATGTCGCCCGAGCAGAAGAGCTGGGCCAACATCAGGCGCGGCCTGATCATGCTGCGGAACATTTTCTGGAAGGTCGGCGTGCTCGGCGATTACAAGCGGGTGTTCTGGAAATTCGCGCTGGGCCGGCTCCGTCGCGGCGACATCGAGGGCCTGATCGCTTCGGCGATGATCGGCCATCATCTGATCGTGTTCGCGCGCGCAGCGTCAGTCGGCCAGCAGAGCGCGTCGAACTATTCGATCCGGCTGCGCGAAGCCTCGGTTCCGGCCGAGTAAAGAATTTCCATGAAACCGCCGGCGCCCAAATCCGGTTCGGTTATGCCCGGTTCGATCGAACGTCTGCGCGAACTGACGCCGGCGCGCGTCGGGCTCGGCCGGGCGGGCGCAAGCCTGCCGACCGATGCGCTGCTTGCCTTCACGCTCGATCACGCGCGGGCGCGCGACGCCGTTCATGCCGCCTTCGATACTGCGCATCTGGCGGCCGGATTGAACGGCCTCGGCCTCAACGTTGTCTCGGTCGCAAGCCAGGCCCGCAACCGGGCGGACTATCTGCGCCGTCCCGACCTCGGGCGCATGCTCGATTCCGGATCCAGGCGCGTGCTGGCGGAGCAGGGCTGCGATCCGCGCCAGCTTGCCATCGTCATCGGCGACGGCCTGTCACCGGCCGCTGTGAACATCCACGCGGTCGAACTGGTTCGCCACCTCGCGCCGCGCCTGACCGAAGCCGGCATCGGCATCGGGCCGGCGATCGTCGCATCGGGCGCGCGCGTCGCGCTCGGCGACGAGATCGGCGCGCTGCTCGGGGCGCGGATGGTGGTGATGTTGATCGGCGAGCGGCCGGGCCTGTCGGCCCCGGACAGCCTCGGCGCCTATCTGACCTTTGGACCCCGGATCGGCCTCACCGACGCCGAGCGCAATTGCGTCTCCAACATCCACGGCGCCGGGCTGAGCTACGACGATGCCGCCTTCAAAATCGCGTGGCTGGTACGTGAAGGGCTCGCCAGGCAGCTCACCGGTGTTGCCTTAAAGGACGAAAGCGGCAGCCGGCCGCCGCAGATATCAGCCCATCCACCCCCGTGATCGCTCCGGTGTGGCAAATCAGAGACTTAACGCGCATTTTCGGCCTCCGCGCGCCGATTTGACCCGCCCCCTGCGCTTGCCGGATCGGGTCCGGCCCTGTAAAACGGCGGCGGTTAATTTACCGCGTGATTTCAAGGGCTAGCGCCGATCATTCAGAGCTGAAAAGCCGCCTTCGCGCCACCGACCCAAGCAAGCTTCACCGATTAAGCCGACGTGAGAACTGGACAGGGTATGCTCGACAAGAATTCCGAAAGTCAGGTCCACGTCGAAGCGATCGAGGAGCCAGTCAAGGGTACCAGCATCGCCTTCGGGCTGGAGCGCCTCGGGCTTGTCGCGGTCAAGGCGCCGATCGTGTCCTGCCTCGTTCTGGTCGCGCTGATGATTGCCGCGTTCTTCGGAATCGAGCGGATCAAGATCGACGATTCGCTGAGCCAGCTGTTCCGCTCCAATTCCAAGGACTACAAGCAATACGAGGCCGTAACCAAGCGCTTCCCGGCGACCGAATTCGACGTGCTCGTCGTGGTCGAGGGCAAGACGCTGCTGGCGCGCGAAAATCTCGAAAAGATCCGCGACATGGTCACCGACCTGCAACTGGTCGACGGCGTGCGCGGACTGGTCTCGCTGTTTTCGGCGCGCCAGGCGCCCGAGCCCGGCAAGCTGCCGGCGGCTTTGTTTCCGCCGGAACTGCCGCAGGGCGCTGCCTATGACAAATTCGCCGAGACGGTGAAGGCCAACGAGATCATCCGCGGCAAGCTGTTGTCCGAGGACGGCACGCTGGCGCTGATCGTGCTGTCGCTGGAGCCGAACATCGTCGCCAGCAGCGACCTGACCAAGGCGGTCGCCGATATCCGGAAAATCATGGCGGACGATCTCGCCGGCAGCGGGCTCAACGCCCAGCTGTCAGGCGTTCCCGTCATGCAGCTCGAGATCCGCAACGCGGTGAAGCGCGACGGGCTGACCTACAACATCCTCGGCATCGTGGCCGGCTGCATCATCGCGATCATCTTCTTCCGCAAGATATCGTTCATGGTGGTCGCCGCTTTCCCGCCGATCATCGCGATCCTGCTGGCGCTCGGCGGCCTCGGCTGGGCCGGTTTCAATCTCAACATGTTCCTGAACGTGATGACGCCGCTCATCATGGTGATCAGCTTCTCCGACTCGATGCAGCTGACATTCGCGGCGCGCGACCGCCTGATCGCGGGCCAGGACAAATACACCGCGTTCAAGAACGCCGTGCTGGTGGTCGGTCCCGCCTGCGTGCTGACCCATGGTACCGCCGGCATCTCGTTCATCGCGCTGCAATTCTCCGACTCCGAACTGATCCGCAAGTTCGGCGAGGCGGGACTTGCCGCCACCATCATCGCGCTGATTGCCGTGCTGTCGCTGGTGCCGGTGTTCGGCGTGCTGCTGGTTCGCAACGAAAAGGTCATGGCGGTCAAGTTCCAGGGCGCCGATGTCGGCGTGCAGGCGTTGCGTAACTTTTGCTACTGGATCGCGGTGCGCATGGTCGGCCGTCCCGGGCTGTTCAGCCTGATCGCGGTGATCCTCGTCGCCGGCATGGGCTACATCTACGCCAACCTGGAGCCGCGCTACCGGCTGGCCGACCAGGTGCCGGACAAGCGGCAGGCGGTGGCGGCATCGAGCCGTCTCGATGCCAAGCTCACCGGCGCCAATCCAGTCGACGTCCTGATCGAATTCCCCAAGGGCGCCTCGCTCTACGCGCCGGACACGTTGAAGACGATCGCCGACGTCCACGGCATGGTCGAAACCGCGGCCGGCGTCGGCAATGTCTGGTCGGTGGAAACGCTGCGCCGCTGGCTCGCCGAAAAGGCAGGCAGTGACTCAGTCGCGACGCTGAAGGAATATATCAGCGTGATTCCGGAACATCTGGTGCGGCGTTTCATCTCGGCCGACCAGGATGCGGTGGTGGTGTCGGGCCGCGTGCCCGATATCGATTCAAGCGCGCTGCTTCCGGTGGTGAACAAGCTCGACAAGGCGCTCGACAAGGTGCGCGCCGAGCATCCCGGTTACGAAATCGCGGTGACCGGCCTTTCGGTGATCGCCGCGCGCAACAGCTCCAACATGATCGAGAAGCTCAATCGTGGCCTCACGGTCGAGTTCCTGCTGGTCGCGGTCTTCATCGGCCTCGCATTCCGCTCGGTCGTGGTGATGTTCTCCTGCATTCTGCCCGGCATCTTCCCGGTGGTGGCATCGGGCACGGTGCTGGCGATCATGGGTGAGGGGCTGCAGTTCGCCAGCGTGGTGGCGCTGACGGTGTCGTTCGGCCTCGGCCTGTCCGCGACCATTCACTTCCTCAACCGGCTGCGGCTCGAGCAGAAGCCCGGCATCAGTCCGGAACTGGCGGTGGAGCGCGCCACCGTGCTGGTCGGTCCGGCGCTGATCCTGACCACGGTGGTGCTGGCTTGCGGCCTTGTCGTGACCGTGTTCTCCGACCTGCCGTCGCTGCGCCTGTTCGGTTGGCTCAGCGCGTTCTCGATGGTGGCAGCACTCGTGGCGGATCTCTTCATCCTGCGGCCGACATCGATGTTCCTGATCAACCTGTCGGAGAAGATTCGCGGGACCGCGGGGCAGGCGAAGCCGGCGGAATAGGCCAATAGCTTGGACGTGTCCGAAAAGTGCCAAGTGCAAGCATTGCGGGCCGTCCACAAGTTGAATGATCCGAGCGCGCGTTTCGGTTTCAGTCTGTTCGGCGGAGCGCGGGGTGTCTACGAGGGGTAGCGGCTTTGGCCTCGAAACAGAGCGCGCCGCGCTTGACGCGAATCCAACAATTCTCACCATCATGACGGTCGAAAAGCGCCCACTGGGGTTGTCCTTCTGCAGTCATCAGCGAAACTACATGCAGTTTATTGGACAGCCCTAAATCGATCTCAGGCAGTCGGCCGAACATTGATATTTCAAGGACCCGAGCATCGAGTAATCGGGCGAAAGCCGCAGGCCAACGCCGCTCATTGCTCCAGCTTCCGCACAAGATTGAGCGTGGCCCTTCGATGCGCCAACTCCACTCGATCATAAGGCTCATGTTACCTTGCGGATTGCCTTGTGAACCGTCGCGACGTGTTCTTCGCGCACGAAGCTCACCAAACTCCAAGAAAAGTGCAGATCCATAGCCCCGCCAAACGTGCGTGACGGGCAATCCAACCAAAGTCGACCGAAGTCGTTGGAATTGGGCCTCAGCTGCGGCCATTGAATCGCCTTTTCGTAATCGGGCGTTGGCTGGAAAGCCAAGCCGACGAGGATTGAATTTCTCCTCGTTCTTGCGTGGTTACTAGACTAGACCGCCAACCGATGCAGGAGATTTCGCGTAAGCGTCGTGGTCAATTATCTCTTTAACGCCACCCATAAAGGCCGTCCACCTGCGGTTGCTACTCTGCTTCGCAATGCCGGCGCGTGAGGGCCGGCACGACAAACTCACCGCAGACTACCGCACCTTCATCAAACTGGCATCGATCCGAGTTTGGCTAACGCCTATGAGTCCGTGCTCCAACCGGTTGGCCCAAACGAAAACGCCCTCAGACTTGGTCCGAGGGCGCTTGTTTGGACGATTTGGATAAAAGGACGCGGGCGCGATAGCGCTTCAAAACAAAACTCAAGAGCCTCGTGCTGCTTCAGAGCCGATAAGGCTCCAAGGCTCAGGTCTTGTTCATCGTGATCTTGACGCCGCGGATCTCGCCCTTGGAGTCGATCGAGACCACCTGCTTGTTGCCGTTGGTGCGCAAGTTCAGGTTGGCGGCAAATCCGGAAGCCTCGACGAACACGTCGATCTGGCCGCCGCCCGCGGTGCCCTGCAGGTTGCCGAAGATATTGCGGCTCTTTTCGCTCCAGTTGCCGGAAATGCGCTCGCCCTGGCTGGTGACGTCGCTGGAGAGGTCGAACTTGTAGCTGTCGCTGGCGCAGTGCAGGTTCTGCTTCAGGCCGAGGCCGGACGCATTGACCTTGTAGTCGGCCTTGCAACGGATGTTCTCGGTGGTGCCGTTGGACAGCGCGACCGTGCCCGAGCCGCTCCAATTTCCGTCGAAGCCGGCAAACGGGCCAGCCGCCTGAGCGTGGCTCGCGGTGACCGACAACATGAGCGCGGCGCCAACGCCGGCAGCTGTGAGCGCCTGACCGAACAGACTGGAACCAAACAGTTTCATCGTGAGTTTTCCCATTTAAATAGACGTTCTCTGCAAGATACGTCGCGCCGCATCGAAGATTTAGTGTCCCCGCAGAATGTTAGGTTCAAATGACGGGATGCCGCTGCCGGCCATCGCCGCAGGGCAGGCGGCATTTTGATCAGGCGGAACAGAAATGGATCCCGATCTGGCTGTACCGGCAGCATCTAGCTTCGCGCCGCGCCGGTCCGCAACAACCAATTGCGAAAAAGACTGAGCCGAAAATACACGTTAGATTTCAGCCGGTTACGAAAAGCTGCGGTGTCGTCGTAAATTTGGCCGCATTTGCCAGTGCTTGTCCTTTGTTCGTTGCTGCGCTACGCGGCGCCTGCCAATCCAGAAAATCCGCCCCGGCGCTGTCGAAACGCAATTCGGGAACAGGATTTCTTGCTGCCGAAATGAAGGAATACGATGCGTAAACTTTTCCTGGCACTCTCCTTGTTGTCGATCGCGGTTTCGTCGGATGCCTTTGCCCAGCAGCGCAGCGGCACGCCGGACGAACAGAAGGCGTGTTCCCGCGACGTGCAGCGTTTCTGCCGTCCGGTGATCGACCAGGGTGATTTCACCATCCTGGCCTGCCTCCAGCAAAATCGTCCCAAGATCACGCCCGCCTGCGATCTGGTTCTGAAGAACCACGGCCAATAAGCGCAGCTCAGCCCCGTTAACCTTTGCGTCGGGCCAATTTCGGCCCGATTACGGGCGCTGCGGGTGGGGGCTGATCGGCCCATATACCATTGGTTTTGACGGCGTATTCCCCTATATGGGGGCGCGATCTCATCGCATGCGCCAGGCGCCGGTGCATGCCGCCAAACCGGACCAATGTAGCCAGTTCTTGATGACCAGCGCGAGCGAACTGCGATCGGGAAAGACCCACCGCGACGAGAATTTTCCGGTCGCGTCGTGGATCATTCATCCGCGTCATCGCGGGCTGATTCTCGCCTTCTATAATTTCGTCCGGACCGCCGACGACATCGCCGACCATGCGACGTTGGCGGCCGACGAGAAGCTGCGCTATCTCGATTTGTTTGAGGCGGAACTGCTCGGCAAGGGCGATACGCAGCCGGAGGCCGTCAGTCTGCGGAACGCGCTGGCCGGGCGCGGGATGGCGCCGCGCCATGCGCTCGACGTGCTGGTCGCGTTCCGGATGGACGTCACCAAACTGCGCTACGAGAACTGGGACGACGTCGTCCATTACTGCCGCTATTCGGCGATGCCGGTCGGCCGCTTCATGCTCGACGTCCACGGCGAGAGCACCTCGACCTGGGCCGCCTCGGACGCGCTGTGCGCGGGCCTGCAGATCAACAACCATCTGCAGGACTGCGCCAAGGACTACAAGAATCTGAACCGGGTCTACCTGCCGCGCGACGCGCTGGCGGCCGCCGGCGCGACGGTGGAGATGCTGGGCGCGGCGAAATCCCAGCCTGCGCTGTTGCAGTGCCTGCAGGCGCTGGCGGTGCGGACCGAGACCCTGCTCAACGAAAGCAAATCGCTCGGCGCCGAAGTCAGGGATTTCCGGCTCGGGCTCGAGATCGCCGTGATCCAGGCTTTTGCCGACAAGATCGTCGGCATGCTGAAGGTGCGCGATCCCCTCGGCGAGCGCGTGCATCTTTCTCCGCTCGAATTGCTGGGCCAGAGCATCGCCAGCATTGCCAGCGAGACGACACGCCGTGCGTTCAGCCGCGGGCCGGTGTCGAAACCGGCGGCCGGCGCATGACGATCGAGACGGCGGCGGCCAACGCAGATTACGGCACCACCGCGTCCGGCAGTTCGTTCTACGCCGCGATGCGCATTTTGCCGCGCGCGCAGCGCGAGGCGATGTTCGAGATCTACAGTTTCTGCCGCCAGGTCGACGACATCGCCGACTCGGACGGACCGCGGCCCGAGCGGCTGGCGGCGCTGCAGCAGTGGCGCGACGACGTCGACGCGCTGTATCAGGGCCGCCCGCCGGAGCGGATGAAGGATTACGTTTCGTCGGTGAAAACCTTCGGCCTCAAGCGCGAGGATTTCCTTGCCATCATCGACGGCATGGAAATGGACGTGCCGCAGGATATCCGCGCGCCCGACATGGCAACCCTCGATCTCTATTGCGACCGCGTCGCCAGCGCGGTGGGGCGGCTGTCGGTGCGGGTGTTCGGTCTGCCCGAGAGCGACGGCATCTTGCTCGCCCATCATCTCGGCCGCGCACTGCAACTGACCAACATCCTGCGCGACATCGACGAGGACGCCGGCCTCGGCCGGCTGTACCTGCCGCGCGAAGGCCTGCTGCACGCCGGCATCACCGGCGACGATCCGGCCAAGGTAATTGCGGAACGCGCGCTGCCGAAGGTGTGCCTGCCCCTGGTCGAGCGGGCGAAATCGCATTTCGAGCAGGCCGATGAAATCATGAAGCGCAATTCGCGACGTGTGGTGCGCGCGCCGCGGATCATGTCGAAATATTATCGTGCGGTACTGGAGCTCTTGATTGCACGGGGCTTTGCCGTTCCGCGCGAGCCGGTGCGCGTCAACAAGATGGCGAAGATCGCCATCCTTCTCCGATACGCGATCATCTGATGCAGAAAAACGTTCATATCATCGGCGCCGGCATTTCGGGCCTCTCCGCCGCCGTGCGGCTCGCCAACGCGAATTACAAGGTGCACGTCCACGAGGCGACGCAGCAGGCCGGCGGCCGCTGCCGCTCCTATTTCGACGCCGCCACCAACCTCACCATCGACAACGGCAACCATCTGCTGCTGTCCGGCAACCGCCACGCCCGGGCTTACGCCCGCTCGATCGGGACCGAGGCGGGGCTGGTCGGACCGAAGCGCGCGCAGTTTCCCTTCGTCGACCTCAAGACCGGCAAGCGCTGGCAGCTCGATCTCGGCGAGGGCCGCTTGCCGCTGTGGCTGTTCGACGAAAAGCGCCGCGTCCCCGATACCGGCCTGCTCGATTATCTCGCACTGATGCCTCTGATCTGGGCAGGCACCGATAAACTGGTCGGCAAGGCGATCCCCTGTGAGGGCACGCTGTACCAACGGCTGGTGCAGCCGCTGTTGTTGGCTGCGCTCAATGTCGATCCGCCCGAGGGCTCGGCGGGCCTTGCCGGCGCCATCGTGCGGGAGACGCTGCTGGCGGGCGGACACGCCTGCCGACCGCTGATCGCCCGTGACGGCCTCAGCGCGGTGCTGGTCGAACCCGCGATCAAGCTGCTGCAGGACAAGGGCGCATCGATCCAGTTCGGCCATGAGCTGCGCGAGTTCGCTATTTCAGGCGACAAGGTCGGCGAACTCAAATTCGGCGACGACAGCATCGCGGTCGGCCCCGACGACGTGGTGGTGCTCGCGGTGCCGCCGCGACCGGCAGCGTCGCTGCTGCCTGACTTGAAGGCCCCGACGAAATTCCGTGCCATCGTCAATGCGCATTTCCGTTTCGATCCGCCGAAGGATGCGCCGGCCATTGTCGGCGTCGTCGGCGGCCTGGTGGAATGGCTGTTCGCATTCCCTGGGCGGCTGTCGGTCACCATCAGCAATGGCGACCGCCTGGTCGACATGCCGCGCGAGGAGCTGGCGCGGGCGATCTGGCGGGACGTCTGCAAGGCCGCTGATTTGCCGGGAGAGCCGGCCTTGCCTCCGTGGCAGATCGTGCGTGAGCGCCGTGCCACCTTCGAGGCGACGCCGGAGCAGAATGCGCTGCGGCCGGGACCGAAAACGGCTTACAAAAACCTGTTTCTCGCCGGCGACTGGACTGATACCGGGTTGCCGGCAACCATCGAGGGATCGGTGCGGTCCGGCGACCGTGCCGCCGATCTGGTTCTGGGCGGGTAGCACGCCCGATCGGGACGCAGCGTGACCGGCTTCACGGAAGCGGGCCGCGAAAAGAGGGATGTCTAGCACCATGCTTTCCGGCGATCACACCGATGCAGTCGACCACGCCGCCCTGGAGAAGAGCATCTCCGCGGCGACGCAAGGGCTGCTCGGCTACCGGCAGTCCGACGGACACTGGGTGTTCGAGCTCGAAGCCGACAGTACGATACCGTCCGAATATGTGCTGCTGCGCCATTATCTCGCCGAGCCCGTCGATGCCGTGCTCGAAGCCAAGATCGCGAACTATCTGCGCCGCACGCAAGGCGCCCATGGCGGTTGGCCGCTGGTGCAGGACGGCCCGTTCGACATCAGCGCCAGCGTCAAATCCTATTTCGCGCTGAAGATGATCGGCGATTCCGTCGACGCGCCGCACATGGTGCGCGCGCGTGAAGCGATCCGCAGCCGTGGCGGCGCCAGCGGCGTCAACGTTTTCACCCGGTTTTTGCTGGCGTTCTACGGTGTGCTGGGCTGGCGCGCCGTGCCGGTGCTGCCGATCGAGATCATGCTGCTGCCGATGTGGTCGCCGTTCCACATCAACAAGATTTCCTACTGGGCGCGCACCACCATCGTGCCGCTGATGGTGATGGCGGCGCTGAAGCCGGTGGCGAAGAATCCGAAAGGCGTCGGCATCGACGAATTGTTCCTGCAGGATCCCAAGTCGGTCGGCATGACGAAGAAGGCGCCGCATCAAAGCTGGGGCTGGTTCGCGCTGTTCAGCGTGCTCGACAAGATCCTGCGCGTGGTCGAGCCGATGTTCCCGAAATCATTGCGTCAGCGCGCGATCGATGCCGCGCTCGCTTTCACCGTAGAGCGGCTGAACGGCGAAGACGGCATGGGCGCGATCTACCCGCCGATGGCCAACATCGTCATGATGTATGAGGCGCTGGGCAAGGGACCGGATTTTCCGCCGCGCGCGATCACCCGCAGGGGCATCGACAAGCTGCTGGTGATCGGCGAGCACGAGGCCTATTGCCAGCCCTGCGTCTCGCCGGTGTGGGATACGGCGCTTGCCTGCCACGCACTGACGGAGGCCGGCGGCGAAGAGACGCTGGCGAAGATGAAAGAGGGCCTCGACTGGCTGAAGCCGAGGCAGGTGCTCGACCTCAAGGGCGACTGGGCGGTCAAGGCCCCCAATGTCCGTCCGGGCGGCTGGGCGTTCCAGTACAACAATGCCCACTATCCCGACCTCGACGACACTGCGGTCGTGGTGATGGCGATGGATCGTTCGCGCCGGCACACCGGCAGCCAGGAATACGATACAGCGATTGCGCGCGGCCGCGAGTGGATCGAGGGCCTGCAGAGCCGCGACGGCGGCTGGGCCGCCTTCGACGTCAACAACCTCGAATATTACCTCAACAACATCCCGTTTTCGGATCACGGCGCGCTGCTCGATCCGCCGACCGAGGACGTCACCGCGCGCTGCATCTCGATGCTGGCGCAGCTCGGCGAGACGCCGCGGGGCAGCAAGGCGATGGCGGACGGGATTGCATATCTTCGCCGCACCCAGCTCGCCGAGGGTTCCTGGTACGGTCGCTGGGGCCTGAACTACGTCTACGGCACCTGGTCGGTACTGTCCGCCCTGAATGCCGCGGGCGTCGGCCACCAGGACCCGATGATGCGCAAAGCCGTGGATTGGCTGGTTTCGATCCAGAACAGGGATGGCGGCTGGGGCGAAGATGCCGTCAGCTACCGGCTGGACTACAAGGGATTCGAGGACGCGCCGTCGACCTCCTCGCAAACGGCATGGGCCTTGCTTGGACTGATGGCGGCGGGCGAGGTTGAGCATCCCGCGGTCCTAAGGGGCGTGGAGTACCTAAAAAGCACACAGACCGAAAAAGGGCTCTGGGACGAGGCTCGTTACACGGCAACAGGGTTTCCGCGGGTGTTTTATTTGCGTTATCATGGCTACTCGAAGTTCTTTCCGCTCTGGGCGTTGGCGCGGTATCGAAATTTGAGAAGCACCAACAGCAGGGTGGTAGGGGTCGGGATGTGATTTTGGGGGCGGGGGCCGCCGCGACCGTGGACAATGCAGTCGAACAGAATTCGATTGATCCGCGGCCGGTTTTGATCGTGACAGGTTTGGTGCAAGAGGCCCGCATAGCTGCTGGGCCCGGCATGATCGTGATCTGCAGCAGTAGCGATCCCGCTCAGTTGCGCGCGCTGCTTGCGACACTGGATTCCAGGACGTTCCGGGGGGTGATCTCGTTCGGCGTCGCCGGCGGGCTCGACCCGTCGTTGAAGTCCGGCGACGTCGTGGTGGCAACCGAGGTTCTCTCTGGCGATACCCGCTTTCTGGCAGGTCTCGCGCTGAACGAGGAAATGATCGCCCGCGCCGCGCTAAAACGGCGGCGCGTGGTCCGCGGTGGCCTGGCCGGCGTGGAACAGGTGATCGCCGCGACCGCCTGCAAGGCTGCGCTGCATTCCGAGACCGGGGCGGCCGCGGTCGATATGGAGAGCCATATCGCGGCGGCCTATGCCGCCAAGGCCGGCATTCCGTTCGCGGCGTTGCGCGTGATCTCCGATCCCGCCAGCCGGTCGCTGCCGGCGCTGGCCAAGAGCGCCATCAAGCCGAACGGCGACATCGACCTGCGCAAGGTGCTGCGCGGCCTCGCACGCAATCCGACCACGCTGCGGGCGCTGGTCTCGACCGGAATCGACTTCAATCGCGCGTTGCGCTCGCTGCGCGGCTGCAGGGGCTTTCTGGGCGGTGGCGGAGTGCTTGCCGCGTCGGACATCTGACACCCGCACCAAAGGTGCGGTTCGAACCAAAACAATTCGGCCAAAAGAAAAAGCCCCGGTTCTGACTGGATCAGAACCGTGGCTTTCTTTTTATCGGGCTGTCTGCGCGGCTCAGGCCGCCGTGGAGGCCTTCTGCTGCTGCTTGGCTGCGGCTTCAGCCGCCTCGTCGCGGCGGATGTCCGAAAGGCGCTTCTGCACTTCCGAGGAGAAGATGTACTGGGCCGGACGCTGGTTATCGAGATTGATCTCGGGCGCCATCGGACCTGACGTACGGACGCCACGCAGCGCGACCCACATCGCCTTCAACGGATTGACCAGGGCGGCGTTGGCCGCGGTCGGCTCGTAGCCGCAATGCGCCATGCAGTCGGCGCACTTTTCGTACTTGCCGGTGCCGTAGGTCTCCCAGTCGGTGGTGTCCATCAATTCATTGAAGGTCTTGGTGTAGCCTTCGCCGAGCAGGTAGCAGGGCTTCTGCCATCCGAAGATGTTGCGCGCGGGCATGCCCCAAGGCTTGCACTCGTATTCCTGGTTTCCGGCGAGGAAGTCGAGGAACAGACCCGAATGCATGAAATTCCACTTCTTGCCCTTGCCGAGCGCGAACACGTCGCGGAACAGCTTCTTGGTCTTGGTGCGGTTGAGGAAGTGCTCCTGATCCGGCGCGCGCTCATAGGCGTAGCCCGGCGACATCGAGACGCCGACGCCAAGCTCAGTCGTGTAGTCGAGGAACTTGGCAATGTCCTCGGCGGCATGGCCGTCGAAGATCGTTGCGTTGACGTTGACGGCAAAGCCGCGTGCCTTCGCAGCCTTGATGGCGGACACCGCGCGATCGAACGTGCCGACCTGCGACACGGCCTTGTCGTGATGGTCACGCAAGCCGTCGAGATGGATCGAGAAGAACAGATAGGGCGATGGCTCGAACAGATCGAGCTTCTTCTCAAGCAGCAAGGCGTTGGTGCAGAGCGAGACAAATTTCTTGCGCTCGACCAGTCCGCGCACGATCTCGCCGATTTCCTTGTGGATCAGCGGTTCGCCGCCCGGAATAGCAACCATCGGCGCGCCGCATTCTTCGGCGGCATCCCAACATTCCTGTGCCGACATGCGGCGATTCAGGATCGCGTCCGGATAGTCGATCTTGCCGCAGCCGATGCATGCGAGGTTGCAACGAAACAGCGGCTCAAGCATCAGCACCAGCGGGTAGCGCTTGTTGCCTTTGAGTTTCTGCTGGACGAGATACGCGCCGATCTTGATCTCTTTGAAAAACGGGATGGCC
>JBBRSX010000021.1:0-57189 GCA_038244925.1 Hyphomicrobiales bacterium
GATTGTTGCGGACCCAGGGCTCGTCGAGCTGGATCACGTCGGCGCCGGCCTTCTGCAGGTCGAGCGCCTCGGCGTTGACGGCAGCGGCGAACGCCATCGCCAGCTCCTCGTCATCCGCATAGAACTCGTTCTTGGCCTGCTGGCTCATAGTAAACGGGCCGGGCAGAGTGATCTTGGCGGCACGGTCGGTATTCTTGCGCAAAAATTCCATGTCGGTCAGTTCGACCGGCTGGCCGCGCTTCACCGGGCCGACCACGCGCGGCACCGGGGTCTGCGTGCCGTTGCGCGCGGTGATGATGGCGGGATTGTCGGCATCGATGCCGTCAAGCGCGGTGGCAAAACGGTTGGAATAGCTTTCGCGGCGGATTTCGCCGTCGGTCACGATGTCGATGCCGGCGCGCTCCATGTCGCGGATCGCGACAATGGTGGCGTCGTCCTGTGCTTCTTCCAGATGCTCCGCCGGCAGCCGCCACATCGCATGCATGCGGGTACGCGGAACCGATTTGGACAGCATTGCGCGGTCCACCAGCCATTCCGGTTGCGGATAGCTGCCGACAACGGTGGTCGGCAGCAGGTGCTTTGGCAGGTTCATTGTAGTCTCCTAGCTCTTTTTATTGTTGTATTGTGTTTCAAGCCGCGCGCGTCGCGGCCGCAGCAACTTCGTCCTTGACCGGATTGCGCAACACGCCGATGCCGGAAACCTCGACCTCGACGACGTCGCCTTCCTTCATCCA
This sequence comes from Hyphomicrobiales bacterium, assembly GCA_038244925.1. Classification (GTDB taxonomy): domain Bacteria; phylum Pseudomonadota; class Alphaproteobacteria; order Rhizobiales; family Xanthobacteraceae; genus Bradyrhizobium. The sequence goes on from JBBRSX010000021.1 coordinate 735, forward strand.
GAGCGGCGGCGTGCGATAGGCGCCGACGCCGCCGGTGGTGCCTGTGACGATGACGTCGCCGGGGATGAATTCGGTGAAGGTCGAGCAATAGGCGATCAAGGCGGGGACGTCGAAGACGAGGTCGGAGATCGGGGCTGCCTGCACCTCGACGCCGTTGAGGCGGGTGGCGATGGTCTGCTTCGAGATGTCCGGAATTTCGTCCGTCGTCACCATCCACGGCCCGAAGCCGCCGGTGGCCACGAAATTCTTGCCCGGCGCGAATTGCGAAGTGTGGCGCTGCCAGTCGCGGATGCTGCCGTCATTGTAGCAGGCATAGCCGGCGACGTGTGTCAGCGCTTTTTCGCGCGAAATGCGCCGACCGGCCTTGCCGATGATGACAGCCATTTCGCCTTCATAGTCGAAGCGCTCGGATTCCAGCGGCCGGATCATCGGCTGGCCGCCGCCGACCTGGCTGTTGGCAAAGCGGGTGAAGATCATCGGATGCGGCGGAGTCGGGTGGCCGCTTTCGGCCAGATGTGTCGCATAGTTGACGCCGATGCAGAAGATCTTGTCCGGGTCCGGCACCGTCGGCAGCAATTCGATTTCGGCCAGCGCATAATCCGGCCGCTCGCCCTTCAACGCCTTGAGTTCGCCGAGCGAGCCCTTCGCCAGCAGCGCCTTCAGCGTCGGATAGGCTTTCAGCCGCTTGCCGGCATCGACGATGCCGTTGTCGGTGACGATGCCCCAGGTCGCGGACGTACCCGCCTTGAAACTTGCGATCTTCATGGTGTGACACTCTCTTCGATGTTGGAAACATAGGCGTCGATCGCCAGTACGATTTCCCCTGAGCGGATCGGGACGCAATCGGGCGGAAAATCCTGACGGAAGCGCCCGCCGGCTTCCGTGGCGCGGTCGAGAAAACGTGCGAGATGGTTCATCGCGCCGGTCGGCAGGTCGTGCAGTACCATCAGGCTCCACGGTTGCGACCGGCATTGCTCCAGCGCCCGATCAATCCAGCCGTCCGGATCGGCCCAGTCGCGCGGGATTGCGTTCCAGAGTACACAGCTGTGCTTGTGGCCGGTGAGGTGGTCGACCACGGACGGCTTCAACAACCGGTCGTCGAGATTGCCGCCGCCGCCGAACGGCCGGAACCAGCGCTTGGCGTGCGCGAGATCGCCGATTGCGGTCTGGGTTCGGCCAATCTCGTTCTGAGCTGTCGCCCTATCGGTTTGCTGCCCGAGCGGCACAGTGTGCGTAAAAGTGTGATTGCCGATCCAATGGCCTTCGTCATGCGCGCGCGTTGCGAGCCCGCGACGCACGGGATCGCCGAGTTTTTCGCCGATCACGAAGAACGTGGTCTTGATGTCGTGTTCGCGCAAAATATCGAGCACGCGCGGTGTGACGTCGGGCTCAGGCCCATTGTCGAATGTCAGGGTCAGATCGAACACTCAAATACTCCGTCAGGTCGCAGGCTGCATGGTGCCGGCGGTGAGCTCGTCGGCGGCGCGCTGGCCCGCGCGTGAGCCGGTCTGCCAGATCGCCGCCTTGCGCTCGATCCATTTGATGCCGGCGTTGAAGGCAATCGCCATCGCCAGCACCAGCAGCACGCCGGCAAACACGTGGGGACTGTCGAGAATTGTGCGGTAGCGCGAAATCAGATAGCCGATACCGGCCGATGAAATCAGCATTTCCGACACCACCACGCCGACGATGACCAGCGCGCCGCCGACGCGCAAGCCGGACAGCACGGTCGGGATCGCGGCCGGGATGATGACGCGCACCAGCCGCTGGCTCAGCGTCGCGCCCATGCTGCGGGCCGCGAGCAGCAGTTGTGGATCGATGGTCTGGATGCCCGCGGCGGTCGCCAGCATCGTCGGCAGAAAACCGTAGATCGAGGCGAAGGCGATCTTGGATTCCGAACCGATGCCGAGCCACACGGTGAAAACCGGGTAGAGGATGACCAGTGGCACCGCGTAAAGGCTGGATACCATCGGCATGATCAGGATGCGTGGTCGCGGCAGGCTGCCGACGATAGCGCCTAACAAAATGCCGCCGCCGCAGGCGAACGCCATGGAGATCGCGACCTCATACAGCGTCACGACCAGCGCGTGGCCATATTCGGCGGCTTCGCTCCACCCGGCTTCCAGCGTCGAAGACAGCGACGGCAGAAACAGCTCGGGAATGAGACCGGCGCGCGGCAGGATTTCCCACAGCGCGATCAGGCCGATCACGATCAATCTGCGAAGCGTTGTGGCGGTCATCGCTGCCTCACGCCGATTTGCGGATGTGCTGCCAGATGCGATCGCGCATCCGGCCGAAGGCGTCGCCGCTTAGCATTTCATAGGTGCGCGGACGCGGCAGCGAGACCTGCAGATGATCGACGATGCGGCCGGGACGGGGCGACATCACGATCACCTCGTCGGCGAGATAGACCGCTTCGGTCAAACTGTGGGTGACGAAGACCACGGTCTTGCCGGTTGCAGCCCAGATCCGCAGCAGCTCGTCGCCCATGGTCATGCGGGTCTGTTCGTCGAGCGCGGCAAATGGCTCGTCCATCAGCAGCACCGGCGGGTCCTGCACCAGTCCGCGTGCGATCGAGACGCGCTGCTTCATGCCGCCGGACAGTTCGTGCGGATGACGTTTGCCAAAACCGTCGAGGCCGACGAGTTTGAGCGCATCCTGCGCCTTGGCGCGGCGCTCGTCCTTGGATACGCGGCGCAGCGCCAGCGGGAATTCGACATTCTCTTCCGCCGTCAGCCATGGAAACAGGCTGGCCTCCTGGAACACCACGCCGACGCGGTTTGGATCTGGCTCGGGGATCGGCGCGCCGCTGATGGTGATGGTGCCCGAGGTCTGCTGGCGCAGGCCCGCCATCATCATCAAGAGTGTCGACTTGCCGCAGCCGCTTGGGCCGACCAGCACGACGAAGCGGCCGGGTTTGACGTCGAGCGAAACGTCCTGGAGCGCGACGACGTCCTGCGACGTGGTCTTGAAGATCTGTCCGACATTGCGAACCTCGATCGCGCCGGCCGGCTTCAGTGGGGTTATGTTCGCCAATGGCTGCATCGTGTTTCCACCCATCTGACCAGTTCGTTGAAGGTGATGGCGATGACGGCGATCATGACGACGCCGGCCAGCAACTGCTTCATCTGAAAATTCTCGCCCCAGGTCGCGATCTGGTGGCCGATGCCGTCGCGTGAGGCATACATCTCGGCAAGGATCACTCCTGTCAGGTTGAAGATCATCGAGATCCGCAACGCTTCCAGCAGCACCGGCAGCATGCTCGGCAGATAGACCCGGAACGCCGTCTGCATCTGCGTCGCGCCATAGGAGCGGGCGATCGTCAGGTGTTCGACCTTGACCGACTCCACCGCCGTCGTGGTCGACATGATCACGATAAAGATAGTCGAGAAGAAGCCGAAGCCGACTTTTTGCGCGAAGCCGACCCCGAACACCAGGATGAACATCGGCAGGAAGATTGATTTTGGAATGCTGAAAGCGAAGAACAGCAACGGCTTCGCCACGTCGGAAAAATAGCGGTTCTCCGCGATCAAAAACCCGATCAGCACGCCAAAGGGAACCGCGAGCGCGAACGCGGTCAGCACTTCGGTTGCGGTCACCACAAGATCCTTGCGGATGTTGGCCCGCTGCAGCAGGTCACCGAGCGTCGACAGCGTGTCGGACGCGGAAGGCAGCAGCCGCGGATTGACGATGCCGGTCCGCGACAGGATTTCCCATATCGCAAACAGCGCCACCACAATGGCAATCCGTGCCGCCTTTACGCCCAGTCCTTGCATCGCGTCGGCCTCAGGGCTTGGTCGGAACCGGCTTGAACTGGGTCGAGATCACCTCGGCCGCGGGCGCGAGATCCTTCATGCCGCCGGCCTTGGCCATGTCGAGCGCCAGCTGAACCTGCTCCGGAATCTTCGGCCCGCTCATGCTGCCGTCGGTTTCCAGATGCATGATGGTCGCGTCATACTCGAACGCGGCGATCTCCGCGGGAATTTCGTAGAGTTCGGCGATCAGCTTGACGGTGGCGTCCTTGTTGGCCCGCATGAACATCAGCGCGCCGTAGAGCGCGTTCAACGTCTTCTGCACCAGGACCGGTTTTTCCTGCGCGTATTTATCGAGCACGATCCAGCCGGCCGCGAGATTCGGTGGCACTTCCTTGGAGTAATCGAGGATGGTGCGGGCTTCGCCGGACTTGGCGATCTGGAAGCTCAGCGGCGAATAGACCACGGCGGCATCGACATTGCCGGCGAGCAGGTTCGGCACCAGGCCGCCGCCGCCGACGGGCACGCGGGTGAAGTCGATCTTCTTGTCCTGAATGGTCCACAGCGCCAGCAGGTCGGAGCCGGAGCCGGCTGAGGTGATCGCGACCTTCTTGGTGTTGAGGTCCTTGACTTCGGCCTTCGATTTCGTAAGCACCATCAACTGCCAGCCGTAATAGCCCATGGCGGCGTTGGCGACGACCTTCGACATCACGCCCTTCTTGCGTCCGGCGGCGGCCAGCGACGTCGCGTCGAGGATGACGTCGGCGGCACCCGCGGCCATCGCCTCGAACGTCTCGGCGCCGCCGCGATAGATCGTCAGTTCCGCGGTGATGCCTTCCTTCTCGAACAGCTTCTGCTTGACCGCGGTTTCCGCGATCGTGGTCGGCCAATAGGTCTTGGTCGGAAGACCGATACGGACCATGTCAGCGGCGTGCGCCATGACTGAGGTGCCGAGCAGGGCGGCTGCGGTAAGCGTGGTCAATACGTGACGTCGTGTGAAGCTCATTGTGACGTTCCCCTTGCTTTTTTGATTTGAATTAGAGTTTTTGAATTTTAGATCAGGCGGTGTCGATCTTCGCTGGCTCTGATGTCGCGAGTTCGACCAGACGCATGGTCGTCAGGAAATGTTTTGAAAGCGCCGCGACCGCGGCATCGGCATCGCGCTTGAGGACGGCCTTCACGATGGCGGCATGTTCGGCTTCGACGTTGCGGGATTTTTCGGCGTCGCGCCGGATCGAGAGCCGCCGGTAGCGCTCGCTCTGTTCGTGCAGGATATCGCGAAAGCCGAGCAGCCAGGGCGAGCCGCAGGCGTTCACCAGCGTGCGGTGGAAAATACGATGAAGCACCACCCATTCTTCATAATGGTGGGTCGGATCGTCAGGATAGGTGTAGGGGACGGCGATCAGCGCCGCGAACGACCGCTCCACCGAACTGAGCCAGGCCTGGTCGCCATGCTCGATCGAGCGCCGCAGCGCCAGCCCCTCGATATCGACGCGGGTCTGCGTGACGTCCCGGAGGTCGGCAGGCGATACCGGGCTGACGCGAAAGCCGCGCTGGTCGGAGGCCTGCACCAGTCCGTCGGCGACCAGCCGCGACAAGGCCTCGCGCACCGCGGCAAGGCTGACCGAAAACTGCTTGGCGAGGCCGGCGATATGCAGCTTCTGGCCCGGCAGCAGCCGGGTCGAAAGGATGTCCGACCGCAGCCGCTCCTGAACGGCCGACGTCAGGCTGCGCGGCCGGTCGTCGGCCAGATCGTCCCCAAAACTCAACCCGATACTGCTCATCGGGGGGCAGAGTGGCGGGCTAATCCGGTGTCGTCAATCGAAAATCGATTTTTTGTGAGGCCTGATCATCGTGCCATTTGACGCGGGTCGTAGAAGAAGTGCTCCTCGATCAGCGTATCGCCACGCCAGGTCTGCCAGGCGATTTCTTCCAGCGTGCGTACCGCGCCGTCGGCGCCGGTGAAGGTGAACTTCCAGCGTGCCGTCACGGTATCGCCGTCGATCAGGACAGGACCGATCCGTGAGGCTTCGATCTTTCTAAACGCGGCCATCACGCCGCGCTCCTTGGCCATCAGGACATCGCGACCGACCACGGGTTCGCCGGTGTTCTCCCGCGTTGAGGCGTCGGGCGCATAGAATTGCTCGATCGCGCCGACATAGTCGCCGGCTTCCACCAGCGCGACAAAAGCTTCGACAGTTTGACGGCCGGGCATGGCGTATCCTCGCGCGTGATAAAACAGACTGTAAGTCGGTAAATACCGACCATAAGTCGGAAAGTCAAGTGGCCGTTGCGGCGGATATCGATTAGACAGAAGCGATGGCGAAACAGGCGGAACGGCGCGCGGCAACCACGGAAGCCATACTGAAGGCGGGACGCCGGCTGTTTGGCGAACACGGCTTTGCGGCCACCACCATCGACGACATCGCGGCGGCGGCGCAGGTCGCCAAGGGGGCCGTCTATCATCACTTCGCCACCAAGGAGGCGATATTCGAAGCGGTGTTCGATTCCGTTTCTCGCGATCTCGTCACCGAGATCGATCGCGCGGTGCGAACCGAAAAGGATGTGCTGGCGGCGATGGTCGCGGGCACGCAGCATTATTTTTCCGCCTGCGCCAAAGGGCCGACCTGCCAGATTATCCTGCGCGACGGCCCGGCGGTGCTGGGCTGGGAGCGCTGGCGTGAAATCGACGCGCAGCATTTCGGCGGAAAATTTCCGCGCGCGCTCAACGCCGCCATGGATGCCGGGCTGATCGCGCCGCAGCCGATCGAGCCGCTGGCGCGCTTGCTGCTTGGTGCGGTGACGGAAGCGGCGGTGGCCTGCGCCGGCCGATCGGACATCCTCAAGGCCGGCGGTGAATACGGCCGCGCCTTCAAGTCCCTCATCGAGGCGCTTCGGCTGCGGTGACGCGCTGCAACGTTACGACCTAGCTCCGGAATCGACGTGACAACGCCCTTGCTTTCGCCTAGATAGTTCGCATGCGAACCAAATCGCGCGAGCCTCGGCTGGTATTCCTGCTCAATGTCGCCCAGCGCCGGCTGCAGCGCTGGATGGCGACGCAGAGCGACGCCAGCGGGGTGACGGCGGCGCAATCCGGCCTGCTGTTCGTCCTCGGCCAGCGCGATGGCGTGCTGATGGGGGAAGCAGGCGCGGCGCTCGATCTGGGGCCGCCCGGCATCAGCGGTCTGGTCGACCGGATGACGGTGGCGAACCTGATCAAGCGGCGCGCCGATCCGGATGACGGGCGCGCGTGGCGGCTATGGCTGACGCCGGCCGGCCGCGTGGCGCTGGCGCGGTCGAAAGCAGGACTTACCGAGGTTAATGCGCGGCTCACCGCAGGATTCAGCGAAGCCGAGGTCGATATCGTGGCGCGCTGGCTGACCAGCCTGCAAACCAGCTTTCCCAGAGGAGAAGATCAATGACGGACCATATCAAAATCGAAAACGACGGCGGCGTTCTTTGTCTGACGATGGCGCGGCCGGACAAGAAGAATGCGCTCACCAACGCGATGTACGGCGCGCTGGCAGATGCGATCGAAGACGCGGAGACCAATTCGACAGTCCGCGTCGTGCTGATCCGTGGCGAGGGAGACATGTTCACCTCCGGCAACGACGTCGGCGAATTCGCCGCCATTGCCGCCGGTGGTTCTCGTGGCGAGCGGCACGTCAGCCGCTTCCTGCAGGCGCTCGCCCGGTCGAGCCGTCCGCTGGTCGCCGCCGTGCAGGGACGTGCGGTCGGCGTCGGTACCACGATGCTGCTCCATTGCGATCTGGTCGTGCTGGCGGACAATGCCCTGCTGTCAACGCCGTTCGTCAGTCTGGCGCTGGTGCCGGAAGCTGCCTCGAGCCTGTTGATGCCGTTGCGTATCGGGTATGCCCGTGCCTTCGAAATGTTCGCGCTCGGCGAGCCCGTCGATGCCAACTCCGCCCTCGCATGGGGACTGGCCAACAGGGTCGTGCCGCTGGAGAAGCTCGATGCCGAGGCAAGGGCTTTCGCTGTTCGCCTGGCCCGGCAGCCGGCCGGCGCCGTCAGCGCCGCCAAACGGCTGATGCGCAACCCCGAGACATTGATGGCGCAGATCCTGGCTGAAAGCGAACGATTTGCGGAACGTCTGCAAACCGCGGAAGCACGCGAGGCCTTCACGGCTTTCGCCGAACGCCGGCCGCCGGACTTCCTGAAACTTGCAAAACAGTCGGCGTAATTGCCGCCATTGACGGTCGTTTTTCCGCGCCTGCGACCGGGAGGCAATTGACCGCCTGTGGCGGCCCCGCTACCTCTCGTGTCGCGGGAGAAAACAAAATGAACAATAACAACCATGACGCGGCCGAATTCGATTACATCGTCGTCGGCGCAGGCTCAGCGGGATGTGTGCTCGCCAACAGGCTGAGTGCGGACGGCAAGCATTCCGTGCTGCTGCTGGAAGCCGGGCCAAAGGACACCAATCTCTGGATCCACGTGCCGCTCGGCTACGGCAAACTGTTCAAGGAAAAAACCGTCAACTGGATGTACCAGACCGAGCCCGAGCCCGGCCTGAACGGCCGCCAGGTTTTTCAACCGCGCGGAAAAGTGCTGGGCGGTTCGAGTTCGATCAACGGTTTGCTGTATGTGCGCGGTCAGCACGAGGATTACGATCGCTGGCGTCAGCGCGGCAATGCCGGCTGGGGCTATGATGACGTGCTGCCCTATTTCAAGAAGGCCGAGAACCAGCAGCGCGGGGGCGACAAATACCACGGCGCGGATGGACCGCTGCCGGTGTCGGACTGGCGCCATGCCGATCCGGTGTCGGAAGCCTTCGTGGTCGCCGCCGCCGAAACCGGGATTCCGACCAATCCGGATTTCAACGGCGCCACCCAGGAAGGCGCCGGATTTTTCCAGACCACGACCAAACGCGGGCGGCGCGCCAGTTCGGCCTTCTCTTATCTTCGTCCGGCCAGGAACCGCAGCAATCTGCATATCGAGACCTCGGCGCTGGCACAGCGCATTTTGTTCGAGGGCAAGCGCGCCAAGGCGGTCGAATACAAGCAGGAAGGCTGCGTGCGCACGGCTCGGGCGCGCAAGGAAGTCCTGGTTTCCAGCGGCGCCTACAATTCACCGCAGTTGCTGCAACTGTCCGGCGTGGGACCCGCGGATCTGTTGAAGCAGCACGGCATCGACATCGTGCTCGATGCACCCGGCGTCGGCAACGATCTGCAGGATCACATGCAGGTCCGGCTCGTGACGCGGTGTGCGCAGTCGGTCACGCTCAACGATATCGTCAACAATCCCGTTCGCAAGATGATGGCCGGCCTGCAATACGCGGCCCTTCGCAACGGACCGCTGACGATCGCGGCCGGCACCTCGGGCGCGTTCTTCAAAACCAATCCGCGATTGGCGTCGCCCGATATCCAGATTCACTTCCTGCCGTTCTCGACCGACAAGATGGGCGAGAAGCTGCACGCGCAGTCCGGCTTTACGGCGTCAGTCTGCCAGTTGCGTCCGGAAAGCCGCGGTTCGCTGCGGATCAAGAGCGCGGACCCCTCTGTGCCGCCGGAAATCCGCATCAACTATCTCGCGACCGAAACCGATCGCAGGGCCTTCATCGACGCCATCCGGATCCTGCGCAAGATCCTCGCAGCTCCGGCGCTGAAACCCTATTCGATCGGCGAGGTCGATCCGGGGCCGAAGGTTGCGAGCGACGACGAGTTGCTGGATTTCTGCCGCCGCACCGGCAGCACCGTCTATCATCCGACCTCGACCTGCCGCATGGGCAACGATCCTCTCGCCGTGGTGGATCAGCGGCTGCGGGTGCGCGGTATCGAAGGCCTGCGCGTGGTCGATGCTTCGATCATGCCGGATCTGATGTCGGGTAATACCAATGCGCCGACCATCATGATCGCCGAGAAGGCGTCGGACATGATTTTGGAGGATGCGCGGTAGGTTCTCCACCTCGTCCCGCTTGCGGGGAGAGGTCGGCGCGAAGCGCCGGGTGAGTGGGACTCTCAGCGAGCCGGACTTCGTGGCCCCTCACCCCAACCCTCTCCCCGCAAGCGGGGCGAGGGAGGAGAGACGTCTCAGCCCCTGTAATCCCGCACCCGCTTCAGCATCTGCTCGACATGTGCGATCGGGGTTTCCGGCTGGATGCCGTGGCCGAGGTTGAAAATGAAACGGCCGCCGGCGTAATTCGCCAGCACGTCGTCGACTGCGCGATCGAGCGCGGCGCCGCCTGCGATCAGCACCAGCGGATCGAGATTGCCCTGCACGGCGACGCGGCTTTGCACGCGCTCGCGGATCAGTGACGGATCCGCTGCCCAGTCGATGCTGACGGCATTGACACCGGTCGCCTCGACATAGGAAGGCAGCTGCGCGCCGGCGCCGCGGGGAAAGCCGATGATCTTCGCATCAGGCACCTGCGCGCGCACGCCGGCGACGATTCGCTTTGTGGGTTCGATCGACCAGCGTTGAAATTCGCGCGGCGGCAGTACGCCGGCCCAGGTGTCGAAGATCTGCAGCACGTCGGCACCGGCCTTGAGCTGATCGAGCAGGTACCGGATCGAATTTTCCACCAGCACGTCGATGATTTCGGCGAAGGCTTCGGGATGGCGATAGGCCATCATCCGCGCCGGCGCCTGGTCCGGCGTGCCCTGTCCGGCGACCATATAGGTCGCGACCGTCCATGGCGCACCGCAGAAGCCGATCAGCGCAATCTTCGGATCGAGCTCGCGGCGCACGCGGCGCAGCGCCTCGTAGACCGGTTCGAGCTTGCCGAAATCGGCATGGCGCGCCAGCGTCGCGACTTGCTCCGGCGTCTCCAGCGGATCGAGCCGGGGGCCTTCGCCGGCCTCGAAGCGCACCGCGCGGCCGAGCGCGTAGGGGATGACGAGGATGTCGGAAAAGATGATCGCCGCATCGAAGCCAAAACGGCGGATCGGCTGCAGCGTCACTTCGGCGGCATATTCCGGCGTGAAGCACAGATCGAGAAAGCCGCCCGCCTTGGCGCGCAGTTCGCGATACTCCGGCAGGTAGCGGCCGGCCTGCCGCATCATCCAGACCGGCGGTACCTTCTGGCGGTGGCCGGATAGCACTTCGAGAAAGGGTTTGACGGCTGATTTCTGGGGCAATCGAAAAGTTCCTGCGCGGCCGGGCTGATATTTCGGGTTCCTGATACACGCAGGCCGCCGCTTGGCCAAGCAGGGATGTGGAACCGGCGGGAAGCCGGGGCGTTGTCTTGGAAATGGAGGTCCAAATGGCCGAAAAGTTCAATCCTGCGCCCCACGACAAATACGCCGCCAATCCCGTTGCCGCGCTTGCGGCCGATCGGGAGATGCATGGAAAGCTCGAGACCGGCTTGATGGACAGCTTTCCGGCGTCCGATCCCGTCAGCGCCGCGCAGCCGGCGCCATCAAAAGCGGATGGCGACGTCGATGATGAAACGCTTTGGGAGAAACTGCGCGCCGCATTCCGGTGACGCCGTTTCGTCGGGTGACCTGATGCAAACCGAATTCAACCACGCCGCCAACGACTCGCCGCGCAGCGGCGGTTCGAAGAAACTGACGCCCGTCGTGTGGGCGGTGATTGTGGTTGCGATAGTCGCTGTCGCGATCTGGTTCGGTCTGCGCGTCTGACACGATGCGTCGTGTCGACGCATGATCGGATATCAGATGCGGAACAATTCATATTTCCGCGAATTGCATTTCCGATAATTTCATCCAGGAGGAGCATGCGATGATCAAGCGTCTTGTATTGGCTGCCGTCGCGGTAGCCGGGATTTCCGTTGCGATGCCGGCGAGTGCGGAAGAAGTTGGTATCGGTGTTGGCCCCGCCGGGGTCGGCGTCACTGTCGGTAACGGGCACGGCGATCGCTATCGTGACCGCGAAGTGATCCGCGAGCGTGAGTACCGCGACCGCGGCGATGCCGTCGTGATCCGTCGCGGCCATGATCATGACCGCGACTACGATCGTGACCGCAAAACGGTCATCATCGACCGCGATCGCTGATCCCGTCGATTTAGCTAACGAAGCGGCCTCCCTTGGGGAGGCCGTTTCTGTTTGAAACAGTTCGTTCAGTAGTGCGGCGGCGGCTCGTTCGCAGGGCCCGGCGCATGGCTTTCGGCGTCCTGCAGGCGCTCCTTCATATCGGCGAGCTGTCGCGTCAGTCGGTCGATATCGAGCCATTGCTTCGTGATCGTCTGATTCAGCGTCTCGATGGCTTCGTCCTGGTGGGTCAGCCGCATTTCCAGAGCGTCGATGCGTTCACTCAGCGCTTTGCCGTCACTCATGGGAGCCATCGTTCATTTTGTGCTCGCGCAGGCCGTGAACCAATGCGGTGCGTTCGTCGAACACAAAGCATTCGCCGCGCCAGCGGCTTTGCTGCTCCGGCACGCCTTCCAGATAGCGCAGGATACCGCCCTTGAGGTGATAGACCTCGGAAAAACCCCGCGCCAGCAGATAGGCGCTGGCCTTCTCGCAACGAATGCCGCCGGTGCAGAACATCGCGATCTTGCGATGCTTCGCCGGATCGAGTTTTTGAGCGGTAAATTCCTTGAACTGCCCGAAGCTTCGGATGCCGGGATCGACCGCGCCTTCGAAGGTGCCCATCGCGACTTCGAAGGCGTTGCGGGTGTCGATGACGAGCGTGTCGGGCGCCGAAATCAATGCGTTCCATTCGGCGGCGTCGACATAGGTGCCGACCTGCCGTGTCGGATCGACGGCGGCGCCGAGCGTGACGATCTCCTTTTTCAGCCGGACCTTCATCCGCTGAAACGGCATCTGCGAACTCTGCGAGAATTTCAGTTCGAGATTGTCGAGCCGGCCACTGAACAGCGCGCCGTGCTGCAATTCCGTGACTAGCGCGTCGATGCCCTCTTCGGGGCCGGCCACCGTCCCATTGATGCCCTCAAGGGCCAGCAGCACGCTGCCTTTCAGCCCAAGCCCTGCGCACCTCGCGCGCAGCGGCTCGCGCAGCTCCCGGAAATCCGGCAGCGCGGCGAATTGATAGAAGGCGGCGACCTTGAGCATGGAGAGCGTTTATCAGGCGGGCAGGGACTGGGAAAGGGCTGCAAAATCTCGCGTCGTCCGGGCCAAGCGCAGCGCGAGCCGGGACTCATAGCCACAGGCCGTCATGCTCGAACCAGGTAGAAACCATAGTGCCATTTTCGACAGGACACGGCGTATGGGTCCCGCCTTCGCGGGACGACAGCAGGGTTAATCCTCTGGCATACCAGCCATTGCCCTGCCCGGGAGGAATATGCCAAGAAACCCAAGTAAACCCCGATAAGCCAGCCCGATGCCGGTGGGGCACCCAAAAATACGCTCAAAAGAAAGACTTGCGATGAGGAATTTCCATTTCGCCGGCCGCTCGACGGTCCATGCCCAGAACGCGATGGTGGCGACCTCGCATCCGGCGGCGGCCCTGGTGGCGGTCGACGTGATGCGCGCCGGTGGCACCGCGGCGGATGCGGCTATCGCGGCGTCGGCCCTGCTCGCGGTAATCGAGCCGCAATCGACCGGCATCGGCGGCGATTGCTTTGCGCTGATCCAGCCGAAAGGTGAGGGCAAGATCGTCGCCTATAACGGCTCCGGCCGCGCCCCGGCGGCGGCCACGGCCGAATGGTACCTCGAGCGCAAGATCAATTCGGTGCCGCTGACCTCGGCCCATGCGGTCAGCATTCCCGGCGCAGTCGACGCCTGGGACACCATCCTGCGCGATCACGGCAAGATGGGGTTCGACACCTTGCTGCAGCCCGCAATCAAGGCCGCCGAAGAAGGCTACATCGTAGCACCCCGCATCGCGTTCGACTGGAACAACGGTTTCGACAAGCTGAAGAACGGCACCAACACCGAGCGCTATCTGCTGCCGCACGGCAAGCCGGCGGCGGCCGGCGATGTGATCCATCAGCCTGAACTCGGCAAGACGCTGCGCGCGATCGCCAAGAGCGGCCGCGACGCGTTCTACACGGGCGCCATCGCCGAGGACATGGTCGAGACGCTGCGCGGCATCGGCGGCCTCCATACGCTGGAGGATTTCGCCGCCCATACCACCGACACCACGTCGCCGATCGGTACCATGTACAAGGGCTACGATGCCTGGCAGTGCCCGCCGAACGGCCCGGGCATCACCATGCTTGTCATGCTCAATATCCTGTCGCACTTCGATCTGACCAAGTTTCCGGCGATGAGCGTCGAGCGTTTTCATCTGGAAGCCGAGGCCGCGCGGATCGCCTACATGATGCGCGAGACCTACATCGGGGATCCGGCCCAGGTCGATGTCGATGTGGTCAGAATTCTTGCCAAGGACTTCGCCGAGGAGCACGTCAGCAAGATCCGCATGGACAAACTGCTGGATTTGCCGAACGTCGCGCCGCCGATGAACCCGTCCACGATCTACATCACCGTGGTCGACAAGGACCGCAACGTCTGTTCGTTCATCAACTCGGTCGCGCACTCCTTCGGCTCCGCGATCGTTTCCAACAAGACCGGTGTGCTCTTGCAAAACCGCGCCGGCGGTTTCCGGATTCAGCCCGGCCATCCCAACTGCATCGCCCCTCGCAAGCGCCCCCTGCACACCATTATTCCCGGTCTCGCCACCAAGAACGGCCGCGCGGTGATGCCGTTCGGCGTCATGGGCGGGCAGTATCAGCCGGTGGGACAGACTCGCGTGCTGACCAACATCCTCGACTATGGCTGCGACGTGCAGGAAGCCATCGATATGCCGCGCGGCCTGCATTACGAGGGCGTCTACCAACTCGAGGACAGCGTGCCGGCCGCGATCGTCGAGGGCCTGCGGAAAATCGGCCACAAGACCACCAGCGTGGTCGGCCCGCTCGGCGGCGGTCAGGCGATCTGGATCGACTGGGACAAGGGCACGCTGACCGGCGGCTCCGATCCCCGTAAGGACGGTTGCGCGCTGGGCTATTGAGCCCGCCGCCCATTGTCGTACCTGGAACAAAACCTCATCGCGCTCGTTGAAGCGATGAGGCGAAGCTGCGCCGCATGTTGCGGTCGGCTGCCTGTTGTCAGGGGTTTGCTATCAGCGTTCTCGATTCAGACGATACCGAACAGGCCGACCTGCGTGGCGGCCGTTCGCCCTGGTTTGCCAAGCCGGAGCATCCACCTCGGCTTCAGCTTGGAGAAAACCTGAAATGCGATGCGCTGATCGTCGGCGCGGGCATTACCGGCTCGCTTGTTGCCGAGCGGCTGACGCGGCAGGGCCTCGACGTCGTCATCCTCGATCGCGAATTGCCGGGCCGCGGCAGCACCGCGGCCTCGACCTCGATGCTGCTATGGGAGATCGACCGGCCGTTGACGGAGTTGAGCGAGGCATATGGCTTCGAGCGGGCCTCGCGCGCCTACCGCGCCAGCCTTGAGGCGGTGGCCGGACTGAAATCGCTGGTGCTGCAACTCGGCATCGGCTGCGACATGCGAGACAAGAATTCGCTGTACCTCGCGGCCGGCAGTTCTACGCGCGAGTTGCAGGAAGAGCATCATCTGCGCGAGCGGGCCGGATTGCCCGGCGATTTCCTCGACCACGGCATGCTGCTCGAACATTTTGGTATCGCACGCGCCGGAGCCATCGTGTCGTCGGGCGCGGCCGATGCCGATCCGATGCAATTGGCGCGCGGGCTGCTTCAGGTTGCCATTGCGCGGGGCGCGCGCCTGTTCGAGGGCGAGGCAGTTGCATTCGAAGCCGCCAGGCGCACGGTCGGTGTCAGTCTTTCAAACGGTCGTCAGATGGAAGCGCGTTCCGTCATTCTTGCGACGGGCTATGTTATGCCGAATATCGTGCAGTCTACCGTTCAAACAGTGTCGTCGAGCTGGGCCATCGCGACCTCGCCGCAGCCGCAAAACGTCTGGAAAGACGGTGCGCTGATCTGGGAGGACTCCAAGGATTATCTTTACGCCCGCACGACGCGGACCGGACGCATTATCATCGGCGGAGAGGACAGCGAAGAGATCGTCGAACCCATGGCGCGCGATCACCTGATCCCGGAAAAATCGCGCCTGCTGGCGCAAAGGCTAGCGGCGCTGTGGCCGCGCGCAAAGGCCGACATCGAATTTCGCTGGGCAGGTACGTTCGATACGACACGCGATGGACTGCCGCTGATCGGTCCCGTTCCCGGCGCTGCAGGGGTCTATGCGGCATACGGCTATGGCGGCAACGGGATCACCTTCAGCTTTCTCGCCGCCCGGTTGATTGGTGACCTGATCGCCGGCAAGACTTCACCGCTGCTGCGTGATTTCGCACTGGATCGGGATGGGCCAACGTCAGTTTGACGGAACTCGGACGGAACTTCTGTAAGCTTGCCGCGTTGTCAGCTCAGATCAACAGATGGAGGCTGACATGGGTTTCGGTCGAGGTGCGCTGCTTTGGCTGATCGGAGTTCCCCTGCCGATCGTCCTGCTGCTTGCGATATTCTGGCATCATTAAGCGCTGAAGTTTGGTGCGATGGTTTGGGCCCGGTGCGAACGCATCGGGCCTTTGCTTTGCGGGCTCACTGTGCGCATGCATGAAATTTGCGCATGCGCGACATTCCCTTGATGGGAACGAAGCCTTCATCTCCGGCTTGATCCGCATCGAATTCAGATCAGAAACGGGAGAATGAAGTGAAAATCCGTGCCGGTTACGACATCGCCTTTCAATGCTTGCAGGAAACGCCGATGACCCTGGCGCTCAGCATTGAGCCGTCGCGGGAGCGCGATCTCCTTAGCGATCATGTCATCCGCTTTACGCCAAACGTTCCGTCGCGAAATTACGTCGATATGTTCGGCAATACCTGCACGAGGATCGTGGCGCCGGCAGGGTTGATCGAAATCCGTAATGAATTTTTCATTTCCGATAGCGGTCTGCCGGACGCGGTGGCGCCGGAGGCGAGGCAGCTCGATGTCGCGGAATTGCCTGACGATGTGCTGGTCTACCTGCTTGGCAGCCGCTACTGCGATACCCAAAAGCTGTCCGATCTGGCCTGGTCCTTGTTCGGCAATGCCGCGCCGGGCTGGCAGCGCGTACAGGCGATCTGCGATTATGCGCATCAGCGCATTTCCTTCGGCTATCATCACGCGCGCGGCGACCGCACGGCGTACGAGGGCCATGAGGAGCGCGTCGGCGTTTGTCGCGACTTCGCCCATCTCGCCGTCACCCTGTGCCGCTGCATGAATATCCCGGCGCGTTATTGCACGGGCTATCTCGGCGATATCGGCGTGCCCGTAGATCCGGCGCCGATGGATTTCAGCGCCTGGTTCGAGGTTTTTCTGGACGGCCGCTGGTACACCTTCGACGCCCGCCACAATCGTCCGCGGATCGGCCGTATCGTGATGGCGCGCGGCCGGGATGCCGCCGACGTGGCGATTTCCACGACCTTTGGCGTGGCCCAACTGGCGAGATTCTCCGTCATCACGGAAGAAGTGAAGTCCGCGCCGGTGCAAGTGTATCGGGCCGCCTGACCGCGATCGGCCATGCATGAACAAGCCGCCGGGCTGGAGCCTCCAGCCCGGCGCTTTTGCATGCGCCGATGGGGTAGCAACGCCGGTTTCGTTGCGCTAGACACGTTCCGCTTCATCGAGGAAAAGGTATTTTCACAGATGCGATCTTCCCGACGCACGATCATCCAGACCGCGTTTGCCGCTTTGGCGGCGGCGGTTTCCACACCCATTGTCATGCCCGGCATGGCTTCGGCCCAAACCGCAGGAAAACCCATGACCACAGCTTCAGGTTTGCAGATCATCGACAGCACAGTCGGCACCGGCGCGTCGCCGAAGCCCGGCCAGACCTGCGTCATGCATTACACCGGCTGGCTCTATGAAAACGGCCAGAAGGGCAAGAAATTCGACTCGTCCGTGGACCGCAACGAGCCTTTCGAATTTCCGATCGGCCAGAAGCGCGTCATCGGCGGCTGGGACGAAGGCGTCGCCTCGATGAAAGTCGGCGGCAAGCGCACCCTGATCATTCCGCCCGCGCTCGGCTACGGCGCCCGTGGCGCCGGCGGCGTCATTCCGCCGAATGCGACGCTGATGTTCGACGTCGAACTGCTCGCGGTCAAGTAACCGCTGGAAGTACAAAAAAACGGGGGAGCGCATCGTGAAGGTCTCGATCCTCGACGATTATTTCGACACGCTGCGCACCCTCGATTGCTTTCGCAAGCTTGCAGGGCATGACGTCCAGATCTGGAACGATCACGTCCAGGATGTCGATACGCTTGGCGAGCGCCTGCGCGATACCGAAGCGCTGGTGCTGATCCGCGAGCGCACGCAAATTCGCACCGCACTGCTGGAGCGGCTGCCGAAACTGAAGCTGATCAGCCAGCGCAGCGTCTATCCGCATATCGACATCGATAGCTGCACCCGGCTCGGCATCGTCGTTTCGTCGAGTCAGCACGCCGATACGCCGTCCTATGCCACCGCCGAATTCACCTGGGGCTTGGTGCTGGCGGGAATGCGCGCGATCCCGCAGCAGGTGGCGGCGACGAAAGCCGGCAAATGGCAGATCGGCGTCGGCCAATCCGTGGGCGGCAAGACGCTCGGCATTTACGGTTACGGCCGCATTGGTGCTGTCGTCGCCGGCTACGGCAAGGCGTTCGGCATGAAAGTTCTGGTGTGGGCGCGCGAACCCGCGATGGCGAAAGCGCGCGCGGATGGTTACGAAACCGCCAGCTCCAAGGCCGCGTTTTTTGAGCAGTGCGATGTGCTCTCGCTGCACATGCGTCTGGTCGATGCCACGCGCGGCATCGTCAAGGCGGAGGATCTCGCGCGGATGAAGCCGACGGCGCTGCTGGTCAATACCAGCCGCGCGCCGCTGATCGAGCCGAACGCGCTGGTCAATGCGCTGCGCGCCGGGCGGCCCGGCATGGCGGCGGTGGACGTCTATGAGAAAGAACCGCTTCGGGACGTCAACGATCCCTTGCTGAAGCTGGATAACGCTATCTGCACGCCGCATATCGGCTATGTCACCCGCGACGAATATCAGCTTCAGTTCACCGACATCTTTGACCAGATCGTCGCCTATGCCGGGGGCGCGCCGATCAACGTGGTCAATCCGGATGTGATGGGTAAGCGGCGATAGCGCGATATCTCTCCGTGTCATGCCCGGCCTTGTGCCGGGCATCCACGTCTTTGTCGCAGCGAGCGCATAAGGACGTGGATGGCCGGGACAAGCCCGGCCATGACGAGAGATTGGTTGATCGGCAAACGAAAAAGACCGGCCCCGGGGGACCGGTCTTTTCTATTTCCAATCGAACGTCGATCAGAGATTCTTGTTCGCCGCTGCGGCCGCCTGGTTCACGGCGTCCTTGGTGACATCCTTGGCGTCGCCGACGGCCTTCTGGCCCTTGCCCTTCAACTCCTGGATCACGCCTTCGCCCTGCAGGCGATCGGAACCGGTGGCTTCACCGATGCCCTGCTTGGCCTTGCCGATCGCCTCGTTGGTCGTTCCCTTGATCTTGTCTGCCGTTGCACCCATCGGAATTCTCCTTTGCCGTGATTAAGCTTCGCAAAGACAACCCGAAGAGGGCGCCAAAGTTCCGCTATTTGACTGGTTTGCGATCACGGTTTTATGTACGTTGCGGAACTCCAGGGCGACTTTTCGGAAAGCAACAAGATGAGCGGTTCTCACGATCACACCCATCACTCTCACGATCACGATCATTCGCACGGCGATCCCGAGCGCTGGAAGCATGACGGCATTCGCGTCATTCCCGGCAATCAGCTCGATCCCAACGTACCGTCGACCGCGGGCATGGACCGCAAGGCCGCGATCAATTTCGCCCGCGTCGGCGCCCAGAAATTATGGGCAGGCACCGTCACCATCCGGCCGGACGCCAAGACCGGCGCGCATCATCACGGCCATCTCGAAAGCATCATCTTCGTCGTCAAGGGCAAGGCGCGGATGCGCTGGGGCGAGCAGTTGCAGTTCACCGCCGAAGCCGGCCCCGGTGATTTCATTTTCGTTCCGCCCTATGTGCCGCATCAGGAAATCAACGCGAGCCGCGACGAGGTGCTGGAATGCGTGCTGGTGCGCAGCGACGGCGAGGCGGTCGCGATCAATCTGGACATCGAACCGGTAGAGAAGCCGGAGACCGTGCTGTGGGTCGATCCGGTGCATCGCGATCCCAACGAGAAGAAGTAGGACCGTCATTCCGGAGCGATGCGTAGCATCGAATCCGGAATCTCGAGATTCCGGGTCTGGTCCTGCGGACCATCCCGGAATGACAAATAAATAACACGAAAAACAGCGCAAAAAATTGCGTGATAAAGGGAGCCCTCATGACACTCGTTCGCTACGAAAGCGCCGGCCACGTCGCGACCATTACGATGGACCGCGCTTCCGCGCATAACGCCCTCAATCCGGCGCTGTGCAACGAGCTCTGCGAGGCATGGCGGCGATTTCGGGACAGCGAAGATCGGGTCGCGGTGCTCGCCGCTGCTGAAGAAGCGTATTTCTGCGTCGGCGCTGATGTTCGGGATTTTCCCGCCGACATGTGGCGCGCCGTGCCCGGATTGGGCGTCGAACTGGACAAGCCGGTGATTGCCGCCACGTCCGGCTGGGTCGTCGGCGGCGGTTTCGTGCTGGTTCAAATGGCCGACATGTGCGTGGCGTCCGAGACGACGCGCTTCAGCTATCCCGAGGTCAAGGTCGGCACCACCGGCGGCGGTGTCTCGTCGGTGCTGTCGCGCATGCCGCACAAGATCGCGATGGAGTTCCTGCTGGTCGGCGAGGAGATGTCGGCGCAACGCGCCTATGAGATCGGCTTCGTCAACAAGGTCGTGCCGAAGGGGCAGCATGTTGTGCAAGCCCAGGAGATGGCCGCAAAAATCGCAGCCGCGGCGCCCCTGGTGGTGCAGGCGTTGAAAAAACTGGCGCGCGATGCGATGCCGAAGGGTCCGCTGGAAACCGTCGCCGAGGTGCGGCGGCTGCTCGATCCGGTGCGGACCAGCGAAGACCTCAAGGAAGGCGTCAAGGCCTTCAGCGAAAAGCGCAAGCCGCAGTTCAAGGGGAAGTGAAGCCAGTCATTCCGGGGCGTGCGAAGCACGAACCCGGAATCCATAACCGCGATAATGCGTATGGATTTCGGGTCTGGTCCTTCGGACCATCCCGGAATGACGATGAAAGACCTCACACAAACACGCCGTGATCCATCGGCTTGTTTGGAACCAAATGTAGCCGTGCCGGCTGTTAGTCGATTTCGCGCCTGATCGCGCGATGTTGTTTTCGGAGTGCAGCGCACACCGGCTTTCAAACCACCGCGCCCATGTTAGACTTCACCCAAGCAAAACCGTCACGCGTGGGAAGAAACCATGACCGATTCCAACACTCCGCTGGCGCGCCGCACGGTTCTGAAGGGGATTGGTGTCGGCGGCCTGGCCGCGGCAACCGCGATGCCAGTGCAGGCCGCGACCGCGATCCCGACGGAAGGCGGCGAAATCTGGAGCAGCGAATACTGGACTAAAAAGGGTGACATTCCCTTGTGGATGTTCCGAAAGCGGATCGGCGCGCCGAAGGCCGGCGAGCCAGCCCGGCCGGTGGTGTTCTTTGTCCACGGGTCGTCGGTGACCTCGCGCGTGTTCGACCTCAACGTTCCCGGCCATGGCGAATATTCCGTGATGAACGAATTCGCCCGCTACGGTTTTGACGTCTGGACCATGGATCACGAGAATTACGGCAAGTCCGGCCGCACCTCGGGCAATGCCGATATCGCCAGCGGCGCCGAGGATCTGAAAGTCGCGGTCGAGCTCATCGCCCGCGAGACCGGCCAGAAGAAAGTGCACTTCGTCGGTGAATCCTCCGGCGCCCTGCGCGCCGGCGCCTTTGCGATGCGGCAGCCCGACAGCGTCGATCGCCTGGTGTTCGCCGCCTTTACCTACAAGGGCGAGGGGTCGCCGACCCTGACCAAGCGCGCCGAGCAACTCGCTTATTATCGCTCGCACAACATGCGCAAGCGCGACCGCGAGATGATCCGTTCCATCGCCACCCGCGACAAGCCCGGCACCTCCGATCCCGCCGCCATCGAGGTGCTGGCGGATGTCGAGATGCAGTTCGGCGACCAGATCCCGACCGGGACTTATCTCGACATGACCGCGAATTTGCCGGTGGTACATCCGGAGAAGGTGCTGGCGCCGGTGCTGCTGGTACGCGGCGAATTTGACGGCATCGCCACCGTCGCCGATCTCGAGGAGTTCTATAACAAGCTGCCGAACGGCGACCGTCAGTTCATCATCCTGCCCGGCACCGCCCATTCGGTGGCGCTCGCGATCAACCGGCAATTGTTCTGGCACGTGACCCGGGCATTCCTCACCATGCCGACGCCGATCGCGACCTAGGAACGGGTGCCTTTCTGCATTTCTTATTTGTTGGCAGCCGCCGCTGCAAAACGCTGCAATGCTGCGGCAATTTGCGTCAGCACAGGCAGCGAGGCGTCCAGCCCGTGACGGCGGGCGATGTAGGCCGGATCATTGTAGGCAATCTTGACCTTGCCCTTGTCGTCCCACAGCAGAATCTTGAGCGGCAGATCGATTCCCACCGTGCGCTCCAGTTCGATTAGTCCGGTTCCGGCTTTTGGGTTGCCGAAGATGAACAGAACTGTCGGCGAAAGATCCAGGCCGACGCTCTTGGCGTTGGCTTGATGGTCTATCTTGGCGGCGACCTTCAATCCGGCCCTATCGAGGGCGCCGACAAGGCGCGCTTCCGTCTCCGCCATCGTATTGGCGCTGTCGACGACGACCAGTCCCTGTTGCGGGGGAGCTGTTTCGGCCCTGATTCCGGTGTTCCACAACAGCAGGAAGGCAGCGACGAAAGCACCATTTGATCGCTTCATTTGATCGCATCCTTCGGAGTTGGCGTTCAGGCCAAAAACCAGCCTGTCTGAAGGAATACGACACAAGATCCAACATTGTTACGGCCGGCAGCGGCCATTGCCGCGTATTGACGGCTGCCTCTGCGATCTCGACCGACCGTCGCAATCTGAATCAATCGGATTACATCAGCGTTAGTAGCTGACCCGCAATCCAAGGCCGCCGTGGAGGGTATTGCCGACAGGTTGCGGGCCGGCGGTGCCGTTGAGGAAGAGGTCGGCGACCCAGCCCTTGGTGATCCGGAATCCGAGGCGGCCGCCATATTCGAACCAGCCTTGATTCCCGATCGTCGGCACCACGGTGCCGTTGCCGGTCACGGTGGCGACGATGCCGGAGTGCGAGCCAAAGGATTGCACCCAGCCGCCGTTGAGGTTGGCCTCGACGCTGGCGCCGAACAGATGCGTCCACTGACCGCCGATCTTGACGAGATTGGTGCGGTCGGTGCCGCTGGCGACCGTGGCGTCGAACGGATTTAAAGGCGCGCCAGCCGGATCGGTATAGCCGGCGACTCGTTGCCACAATTGCCAGACTTCGATGGAGGCCGCGACTTCATCGCGCGGCGACAGCCGGCTCATCCAGCCAGCGCGGCCGTAGACGGCGTAGTTGCTGGCGGTGGTCTGGCTGTCGAGCGACACCGCGCCGAGGCTGGTCTGATAGCTGCGGGTGTAGCGCACCTTCTCGTAAGGCGTCAGGATGGTGCCGATATCGAAGAACGGCCGCGACGATCCCCAGTCGACGAAATCATAACGTAGCGCGAATGCAGTAATCGGCGCGCTGGTGACGCTGTAGCCGCCCTCGCTGTATTGGGTATAGGCGATGCCGGCCAGCAGCGACAGATTGTTGGTCAAGCTCTTGCGGCCGTGGATGCCGGCCGAGAACGAGCCCGCCGAGCCGAATGCGCTGATGCAATCGCTACAGTTGACCTGCTCGTTGACGCCCAGCAGCACGGTGCCGAGCACCCGGTTGGTGATCATCTGGTTGAAGCGCTGCTTGGCCAGATCGTTGACCGAGTTGCCGCTGGAATCGGCTCCGGTCGTGATGGGTGTTGAGCTTGACGTCGAAGTCGAGCTGGAAGTTGACGTCGAAGTCGAGCATCCCGTCCCTGTGTAATTGGACTCTGAATTATACGTGTTGGATTCCGTGGATGTGTTCGTCCCGCAGGACAAGGATTGCGCATGGGCAATACCCGATTCATCGCGCAGGAAAAACACCGCCACGACGGCGAGCATGGTAGCGAAGACGATCCAGCCGCGTGAGAGGTTTGCCATCGTCAGCGCCCGCACAGCATGCCGGTGGGATCGCTGCCGTCATCGACAGGCGGCACCACCGTGGGCGTTGCGTCCGCATATTGCGTGGTGCTGCACAGTCCCGCAGCCGCGCCGCAGGTCTTGGCGAAGGTCCACGGCGAATTGTTGGTCTTCTTGATCGTGGTCTTGCCACCGTTCACCGTGATGACGGCGGTGTCGCCGGGCTGGGTCAGCTGGATGCATTCGAACGTGACCGTGCAGACCGAGGCCGCGCCTTCCTGCAGGTTGACGATGGTCTGGCCGCGCTGCGACAGAATATCCAGCGTGGTGCCGCGAACGCCGATGGTCGCCAGCGGTGTCGTGATCTTGTAGGCGGCTTTTTCCGAATGGCCAGTGACGAAACGGAAGGCGCCCGACGTCAGCCGTACCGCGACGTCGCGATAATGGTGCTCGTCGTCGAAGACGGTGCGGTCGAGCTTGAGTGAGGCGCTTGGGCCGAGCGACAGATTGGTGCTGTCGGCCATCACCAGCCGGGTCGCACTGTCGAGACCGGTGCGCACGACTTCATCGCGCAGCAGTGCATCCCCGACATTGATCTGGCTTGTCGAAGGGCCCGCCACGCGGACCACTTCATTTTTGACAACGGCGGCTTCGCCGACACGTTTGGGAGCTTGAGCCGACGCTGGATCGATACCCGCCACAAGGCAGATTCCCAACACAGCAAAAATATAGTTACGCCCAATCATTTCCCACCGTACAATCTATGCCGGTCATCCTACCGGATTGTGCGGGCCAGCGATGTTGTAATTTTATCACAAGGTTGTCCCACTTTATTGGCCCGTTGATTAGTGACCCCCAGACGAAAAAAAGTTCAACGAAATCGATCAGAAAGCGCCGCTCCTTCCATCGAGCTGCGCGCGCCTGAATATTCCGGCGAAGCCGCGATCAAATCGCCGTTTGTTCTGCAAAATTCAGTGTGGAAACAAAATTCTGTCTGGAAAATTGTGGCAATCTCCGCCGCAATCTTCGTCGCCGCGCATCTTGCGTTGATGATCGGGTTAGGCACTCCCAACAAAATCAATTTCGACGAAGTGCACTACGTGCCGGCGGCGAAGCAGTTGCTTGAACCGGGTGTGCATAGTCCGCTGCTCAACCCGATGCATCCGCCATTGGCAAAGCAGATCATGGCGTTGTCGATTCGCGCCTTCGGGGATGTGCCGTTCGGCTGGCGCTATCCCAGCGTGGTGTTCGGTTCGCTGGCGATCGTCGCGATGTATCTGTGCGGACTGGCGCTGTTCGCAGCCCAGGGTCCGGCGCTCGCGACCGCGGCGCTGACCTTTCTCAACCAGATGGTGTTCGTGCAATCGCGTATCGCGATGCTGGATATCTATACGCTGACATTCGATCTTCTGGGCGTCGCGGCGTTCATCCATGGCTTCAGGCAAGACAAGCCGCAGATCGCGTTCGCGCTGGCCGGCCTCGCCTTCGGCCTCGCGACGGCCTGCAAATGGAGCGGGTTGTTTCCGCTCGGCGTATGTATTGCGATCGTCTCCCTCATCCGCTTGCTGCAGGGCTGGCGCGCCGTGTTCGCTGACGCAAGCGACGACGACTGGTATCGGCCGGACCGCTGGCCGGAGTTCAGGTACTATCACTTCGCCGTCTGCCTCTTGCTGGTTCCGGCGCTGGCCTATTTCGTGGCCTACATTCCCTTAACCGGGTTGTCGATTGCGGATTTTATCGAGGCGCAGCGCCGTATCTTCGTCGAGAATTCCGGTTCGCATCCGCCGCACCCGTATATGAGTTCGTGGCCGTCATGGCCGCTGTTGATGCGGCCGATCTGGTTTCAGTTCGACAAGATCGCCGACGACCGGTTCGAGGCGATCGTCTTCCTCGGCAATCCGCTGATCCTGTGGCCGGCGCTGGTGGCGCTCGGCATCTGCGTGAGGGACTGGATCGTGAAGCGCCGCGCCGATGCGTTTCTGATTTTGGCTTTTTACGTCGGCCCATGGATGGCATGGGCGACGCTTCCGCGCACCATCGGGTTCATCTATTACTATTTGCCGTCGGCAACCATCGCGACGCTGGCGCTGGTCTATGCGTTCACGCAAGGCGAGCGGGCGCTGCCGCGCTGGATGTTGTGGACTTTCGTCGCGGCGGCATCGATCGGATTCGCCGCGATGCTGCCGATCTCGATGGCGTCGTTGGGTGTCTCGATGGAGACCTATCGCCGCCTGATGATCTTCCAGAGCTGGATTTGATCCGCCACGGCCTCAGAAATAGAACCAGGGAATCCGGTTCCAGTAGACGCGGTGGCGATGAACGTGCGGGAGATAGACCGGGAACGGCTCCCAATAGGCGTAGCGCTGATAGTGATGGCGCGCGTAACGCCGATGACGGCGAGGCGGGGCTTCGGTCGCTGCGGGCGATGAGGCGGGCTCCGCGGTCTTCGGCGCGAGCGACGGACGCGGCACGCTGGCAGGTGCGTCAGCTTTGGTCGCGGCCGGCACCGCAGCAGCTGGCGCCGCGGTATCCGCGGGCTTGACGGCGTCTTCGGTGTGACCAGCAAGCGACGTGCCGACGACGAGCATGGCGGCCAGCGCGATGCCGGCGAATTGTGATTTCATGTCGGTCCCCAAATGAAATCCGCCTGCCGGAAGGGCAGGCGGATCGACTTTTCAAAACCTCACTGCGACGCGGTCTTGGTATCCATGTTGACGACCTGAACGCGGCGGTTGACCGGGTCCAGCGGCGCATTCGCATCCTTCGGCTTGGTCTTGCCGTAGCCGACAGTAACGAGGTTGGCGCCGGTGATGCCGTATTTGTCGGTCAGGTACTTCTTGATCGTATCGGCGCGGCGCTCGCTGAGATCCTGGTTATAGGTCTCGCCGCCCGTGGCGTCGGTATGGCCGGCCACCACGAAGGTCGAACCCTTCAGGCTGGCATTGGACAGCGCCTTGCCGAGTTCCTGCACCGACGACACCGAGTCCTTGCTGATGTCGGCCGAGTTGTAGTCGAAGTGAATTTCGAGATCGATCTTCGGCTTGGTCGCGGCGATCTCGGCGATCTCTTCGCGTTCGCCGAGCGAGAGCGAGCGGGTTTTCCGGTTGCGCAGCGTGGCGACGAAGCTGGTTTGCTTGGCTTGCTCCTTGGCCTGCGCGGCGGTGTCGACCGGCGCGGTCGAAAGGCCGCGGGTCAGCGGCTTCGGCTTCAAGGCACCCAGGATCTGGTCGGCCGACACGGTGTCGCCGGCAAACGCCAGGCCCGCCGTCATCGACAGCGCGGCGCCGATTGTCACGATAGAAAGTCCATTAAGGCGGGTCATGGTCCTAATCCTCACTGTTACGCCAGCATTGGCGTGCTTGGCGTTTTGATGCGGGAACCGTAGGACAGGTTCAAAGCGGGGGATGTGATCTAGATCACGTTGTGAGGCGGCCGGCTTTCGAAGTAGCTCGGGACTCTTGGGCTCGCCCTCTGTGACGGCACTACTCTATGGCGAATATAATTGACTTCACACGCTCTGCGCAGTCGCGGGCGTAATTTGATTTGGGGGACGTCAACAGGAGTAATGACGATGGCAACTTCGCTTGCATTCCGGACGCCCGTCGGTGCGACGAGCATTCCCGTCGGCCAGTCCAAGACACTGGGATCGGTGGACGTTCATTCGTTCAACCGCATCAGGGTCGTGGCCGATGAGAGGACCGGTTCCGCCGGCCCGGTGGTGATCCGCCTGACGATCACCGAAGGTAACGAGTTGGTGTCACAGCTCGACACGCTGACCCTGCAGCCTCACTCACAGGTAACGCGCGTATACGAGGTACCGGGTACGAAAATCTCCGTCATCGCCGATGCGACCGGCAGCGGGTCCGGACATTCATCCGTCGATGTCCTGATCTACGGCTCCGCAGCCTGAACGCCCGTGCCGTCGTAAGGGCGGGTCAAGGCCCGCCCTTACGACGAAGCCGCGGCGCCCGTCGCAACGTCTTTCAATCGGGTTCGATCTCCCTGTTTCTCTGTGTGATCTAGATCACGGTGAGCGTCCGTGTCCCGGATCACACTTGCCGCATCGGATGAGGACCTCGGGCAGAACGCCCCGATGGTCGGGCAAGGGGAGAATGAAAATGCGCTTCCTGATCGCGGCACTCTCGGCAGCAACACTTCTCGTCACTTCGAATTCGGCATTTGCCGACAAACGCGTGGCCTTCGTGGTCGGCAACGGCGCCTACAAGAACGTGGCGGCGCTGCCCAACCCGGCGGTCGACGCCAAGTCGATGGCCAAGCTGTTGCGCAATGTCGGCTTCGACGTCGTCGAGGGCTCCAACCTGACGCGCGACAAGATGACGGAAAAGCTGCTGGACTTCGGCAAGAAGGCGGAAGGCGCCGACGTCGCGCTGTTCTTCTATGCCGGCCACGGCATCGCGGTGAACGGCACCAACTATCTGCTGCCGGTCGACGCCGACCTCAAATCCGAAATGGACGTCAAGCTCGGCGCCGCCATCAATGTCGACCTCACGCTCGAACAGACCATGGGCGACGCCAAGGTCAAGCTGGTGTTCCTCGATGCCTGCCGCGACAATCCGTTCGCGGCCAAAATCCGTTCTGCCAAGGCCACCCGCAGCGTCAGCGTCGCCAGCGGGCTTGCTGAAATGAAATCCGGCGAGGGCACGCTGATCGCGTTCGCCACCGGCCCCGGACAAACCGCGCTCGACGGCGAGGCCGGCACCAACAGCCCGTTCACCCGCGCGCTGATGGCCAATATCGCGTCACCCGGCGTCGAGATCCAGCAGGCAATGACCAAGGTCCGCGCCCAGGTCAATGAAGAGACCAGCAAGAACCAGCTGCCCTGGGGCCACACCAATCTGACCGGCACGGTTTACCTGAATCCCGTCGCCGGCGGCAGCGCGGCCGAAAATCCGAATACGCCGGTCGCTGCGGCCGGTCCCGCTTCGGAAGTCGAACTGGAATTCTGGCGCTCGATCAAGGACTCCAACAAGCCGGAAGAGCTCAACGCCTATCTGACCAATTATCCGAACGGCACCTTCAAGCCGATCGCGCTGGCCCGGATCGCTTCGCTGCAGGATGGCCCCTCGACCACCACCCGCAACCTGACCACGGGCGTCGGCATCGACCCCTCGACCTTCTCGGACGACGCCAGCCAGACCACCGAGGACCAGCTTGGACTCGATCGCAACCAGCGCCGCGACGTGCAGCGCCGCCTGACCAGCCTCGGTTTCGACATCAAGGCGTCCGGCAAGTTCGACGACACCACCCGCGCCGTGATCACCCGCTGGCAGGCCGCCCGCGGCTATCCGAAGAGCGGCTACCTCAACGCGCTGCAGCACAAGGCGCTGCAGTCCGAAATCCTGGCGACCCGCGTGGCATCCGCTTCCAGCGACGACTCCGACGACGAACCGGCGCGTGCGTCCCGCCGTCACAGCAGCGGCGGCAGCCGTCACGCTCATCGCGGCGGTGGCGGCCCCGGCGCCTTCTTCGGTGGCATGATGGGCGGGCTGTTCCGCCGCTAAGCCCAGTATTTCAACGGATAGAGAAGGCGGCTCGCGGGCCGCCTTCTCATTCAGGTTGCGAAGCGGTCTCAATGCCGCGCCAGCGCCGATCTGTGGACAACAAATCGGCCAGATGCAGACATAGCAAGACAGCTCACAAGAAAAGTCGAAGAATAAGTCGTTCAAGACCAGCGAGACGGGCGGGCGGGTGTTTCAATCGGTAAAGCGTCAGCGTGAATATCAGGGCTATCGTCCCAGCACACCGGAGCCCGAGAGTTCCGGAAGCTCCATGCCGATCCTGATCGGCGCCGGCATGATCGCGGCGGCTATCCTGCTGTCGACGCTGATCAATGCGCTCGGCAGCCGCTATGTGGGCGTCGAGAGTCCGACCGAAGAGAGCGCCTGGCTGGTCGATCGCCTCACCGGCAGCGTCTACCGGTGCCAGGCTCCGGAACGCGGCCGGGCCTCCTGCGAGGCTTCGATCGCGACCGGCAGCATCGCGGAGCGGGCGAAGCAACGCTAGGCGCTTGCTTTGCCGTCGCGTTGTTCTGGCCGGCAAAAACCGGGACTCCTCAGGGGCGCGAATCCGACTACATTGCCGCGCCATGCCCCGCGCGACCGAACCCCTCTCCTTGAGCAAAGCCGAAGCCCGCCGCATCTGGCTGCGCGCGCAGCGGCTGGATATGCCTGCGCCGTTCGGCGATGGCCCGCACGCGGTCGCGGGCGCCGTCGAACATCTCGGCTATGTGCAGATCGACACCATCAACGTGATCGAGCGCTGCCATCATCACATTCTCTATAGCCGCATCCCCGGATACCAGCGCGCTGACCTGCGGGCGGCGCAAAGCATCGACAAGAGCGTGTTCGAATACTGGACGCATGCGCTGTCCTACGTGCCGGCGAAGGATTTCCGTTTCTTCGTCCCGGCGATGAAGCTGCACAAGCGCGAGGGCCATCGCTGGTACGATTCGGTCCAGCCGGCGGACACCCGCAAGGTGATGCGGCTGCTGCGCCGCGACGGCGCGCTGACCATCCGCGACATCGAGGATGACGTGCTGACGGAGAAGGAACATCTGTGGCACAGCCGCAAGCCGTCGAAGCACGCGCTGCAGCTTGCGTTCTATACCGGTGAAGTGACGATCTCGGAACGCACCGGCATGCTCAAGACCTATGAGCTGATGACGCGGCATTTTGGCTGGGACAAGCCGCCGAGGCCGGCTTCGACGACGGAGACGATCGCCTATCTGCTTGACCGCGCGCTGCGGTCGCAGGGGTTGGTCAGCCTCGATTCGATCTGCCATCTCGACGCCCCGAGCAAGGCGGCGGTGCGGCGCTTGGCCGAGGCCCGGGTGCGGCGCAGGGAATTGGTGGCGGTCGCGCTGGAAGGCGCCGGCAAACAGGAGCACTGGGCACGACCCGAGGTGCTGGAGCCGGTTGCGCCAGCACCGGCGGGCGAGGGCGATACCGGCCTCGTGCACATCCTGTCGCCGTTCGATCCCCTGATCATCCAGCGCAAGCGCACCGAATTGTTTTTCAACTATGGCCACCGCTTCGAGGCCTACGTGCCCAAGCAAAAACGCGTGTTCGGCTATTTCGCGCTGCCGGTGCTGGTCGGCGACGACATCGTCGCGGCCATCGATCTCAAGACTGACCGTCAGAACCGGAAACTGCTGATGCAGAAATGGAACTGGGTCGGCAAGGGCAAAGTTCGCGGTGGTGCCAGGATCTACAAGCGCCGCATCGAGGAAGAACTGGATCGCTTCGAGCGGTTTCAACTGGCGGAGTAGAGAAGCAATGAGTTTGGGCGGGCTCGATTGAACGAATCTCGAATGGGGTATTCTGTTTGCCTGCGTTGGCTATTTCTCAGGAATGAGTCCGTCTTTGGCGCAAAGCGCCCAAACCAGCCACGCGGAAATATGGGGACCGATGTTTATGTCTCAAGTCCAGCGTTGCTGGAAGAAGCCGAAACCCGGCGCGGATGCTGCAAAAGTAGAGGCGGCTTTCAGTATCAGGCTGACGCGCGATGGCAAGCTCGAGGGTCCGCCGGTTCCAGAAAAAGTCCCGACAACGCCGTACCTCCGTCTCCTTCAGGAAAGCGGCTTGCGCGTGCTTGTCGCGTGCCAGCCCTACCAGCTGCCAGCCGACTATTTCGAGGCATGGAAGCATTTTGCGCCGGTGTTCACGGATTTAGATTCACAATGTGGTAATGCAGGTCTGCATCTGCCGAACTCATCGCGTCCTTACCGCCGATCATGCTTCGAAACCTGAAACTTGACCTCATCGACCTTCGGCAGCAGAAACTTCAACAGCAGCGACGTATTCGCCGCGCTCAACTCACGCCCTTGATCAGCATCCGGCAGGTGTCGGCGATAAATGCCTTCTGCTTCGGCGGCGCCACTTTCAGCCGGTGATGCAGGATCTGCGTGATCACGCCCTGCAGGGAGGCGACGAAGACCGAAGTGCGTTCGACCACGATGCCGGGCGCCATGCCGGTGCCGGCAAACCCGATCGCAAACACCTGCAGCGCCTCGACGATGGCTGCTTCCAGCGTTGGGAATTCGCCCTCGGCGTTGATGCGGGCGCCGCCCATCAAATGAAACAGGTTGGGATAGTCGCGCGCGCATTGCAGGAAGGCGACGCCGGCGGCGACCAGCGCGGGCTCGCCGGGAGCCTTTCCGACCGTTGCTTTCTTCAGGCTCAGTGCCAGTTGTTGCCAGCCGCGCTCGGCGACATGCGCGAGCAGCGACAGCTTGTCCGGAAAATGCCGGTATACCGCGCGGTGGTTGACGCCGACGTCGCGTGCAAGGTCGCGCAGGCTGATCGCCTCGACGCCCTCGGCCTCGAGCCGCTCGAGCGCGGCGTCGATCAGCGCCTCCGGCAGGTTCCCATGACGAAACGTGTCGCGCTTCGGCGGCGCTTTCGACGGCATTTCCCCAGTCCCCACTGATTTCAAAGGCGAATTTATCACCTCTTGACGGCAAAGCGAAGTAATCCATATGTCTCCAGTGGAGACAATTGGATAATTGCCTTCCGCCGCCGGGCGAAACTTCGAAAACGCCCCAAAAATGGATGCCCAACTGAACTTCAGGAGTTATCATGACTGACGCTAGTTTTGATCGCCCCGCTGTCGTGGTTTTCCCGCCCGTGATCCCGCTGACAACGCTGGCCATCGCCTGTGTGCTGCAATGGCTGGTGCCGCTCGGATGGTTCGCCGGGCTTGAGCCATCGGTTCGAATCGGGATCGGTGCCGTCATTGCGCTTTCGGGCCTGCTGACGACATCGGCCGGCCGGCGCGCGCTGATCAAGAGCGGCACTAACGTCAGCCCGTCGCAGCCGACCACGCAACTCGTCACCGACGGCGTGTTCGCACATACCCGCAATCCGCTTTACGTCGGCGTTTCCGTTGCGCTGTGCGGGGTCGCGCTGATCTTTGACCTCGATTGGGTGGTGCTGTTGATCCTGCCGAGCTGCGTTCTCCTGCATTTTGCCGTGGTCAGGCGCGAGGAGATCTATCTCGAGCAGAAATTCGGCGATGCCTATCGCCACTACAAGGCGCGTGTGCCGCGCTATTTCGCCGGCAACTGAACCTCTGCAGCCATTTCCCGGATTTCAATCTGCAGCCATTCTCCGGATTTCAAAAGGAAACATCATGATCAAATTTCTTTTTCGCATCAGCGTCTCGGTCGGCCTCATCGGCATGGCGCTGGGTATTGTCATGGGCATCCGGCAGGATTTTGTGCTGGCGCCCGCGCACGCGCATCTCAATCTTCTCGGCTTCGTCACCCTGTTCCTGTCCGCGCTGTATTACCGCGCGTTTCCGCAGGCTGCCGCGAGCCGGCTCGCGCTTTATCAGGCGATCACAAGCGTTGTCGGCGCGATTCTGTTTCCGGTCGGCATCACCTGCGTGCTGCTCGGCGGACACGATCGATTCGAACCCGTCGTGGTCGCCGGCGCGCTGACGGTCTTTGCGGGAATGGGGTTGTTCGCGGTGATCGTCTACCGGACCGCGGGATCCGGTGGGTCTATCGCCGCCCTTCTTGACCCGTAGTTTTACTCATCCGCAAGTGAAGTGAGTCACCGCCAATGGAATGCCCGCGTTCTCGCCAGCGCGGGCATTCGCCGTTGCCAGATGCTGTCCCACTGGGTAATCGTCGGTGACAAGAAACCCCGGGGAGAAACCGATGAGCCAGTCCACCACGAAGAGCGAGATCGAGACCTCAACCATCCGCACGATTTCGTGGCGGCTGATTCCGTTTCTGGTGCTGGCCTATTTCTTTTCCTATCTCGACCGCGTCAATCTCGGCTTCGCCGCGCTCACCATGAACGCGGAGTTGAAGTTCACGCCGCTGATTTTTGCCTGGGGCGCCGGCATCTTCTTCATCGGCTATTTCATCTTCGAGGTGCCGAGCAACCTCGCACTGGAGAAATTCGGCGCCAGCCGCTGGATCGCGCGCATCATGGTGACCTGGGGCATCATCTCGGCGGCGATGTGCCTGGTCAGCGGGGAAATGAGCTTTTACGTGCTGCGCTTCCTGCTCGGCGTCGCCGAGGCCGGCTTCTTCCCCGGCATCATTCTCTATCTGACCTATTGGTACCCGGCGGAATATCGCGCGCGCTTTCTCGCGGCGTTCGCGATCGCCGTTCCCGTCTCCACCGTGATCGGCGCGCCGATCTCCGGCCTGTTGCTCGGGCTCGACGGCGCGATGGGCCTGAAGGGCTGGCAGTGGCTCTTCATCATCGAGGGCATCCCCTCGGTGCTGCTCGGCATCGTCACCTGGTTCTATCTCACCGACCGGCCCGAGAAAGCCGATTGGCTGACATCAGAGCAGAAGGCGTGGCTGGCGGCGAAGCTGCAGGCCGAGACCGCGACCAAGCAGGCAGCGCAACACCTGTCGCTCGGGCAGGCGCTGTCGTCGCCAAAAGTGATCACGCTGAGCCTGGTTTATTTCGGCTTCGTCGGCGCGCTTTACGGCATGCAGTTCTGGCTGCCGCAGATCGTGAAGGCGTTCGGCCTCACCAATGCGCAGACCGGTTTCGTGACCGCGATCCCGTTCCTGTTCGGCACCATCGCGATGATCCTGTGGGCGCGGCACTCCGACGCCACCCGCGAACGCGTCGCCCATGTCGGCGGGCCGCTGCTGTTGACGGCCGCGGCGCTCGCCATCTCCAGCTACATCACCAATCCCACCATGACGATGGTGATGCTGACGATCGCAGCGATCGGCGTGTTCTGCACGTTTGGTGTGTTCTGGGCGCTGCCGACCGCGTGGCTCTCCGGGACGGCTGCGGCCGGCGCGATCGCGCTGATCAATTCGATTGGCAACCTCGCAGGGTTCGGCGGGCCGTATATCGTCGGCTGGGTCAAGGACGCGACCGGCAGCACCTCGACAGGTCTGCTGGTGCTGTCGCTGTTGCCGTTGGCTGCCGGATTGCTGGTGTTCCTTGGCGGACATGACACCAAGACGGAGTTCGCCACGGCAGGGCAGGCGAAGTGACTGGCTGAGCCCGTCATTCCGGGGCGATGCGCAGCATCGAACCCAGAATCTCGAGATTCCCCGATGTGCAATTGCACATCTGAGGTCTGGTCCTTCGGACCATCCCGGAATGACGGCCTTGGCTATTCGTCGTGGTCCTCGCCCGCTGGGACGGCGGAGGAATTCGCAGGACCGACACCTTATTGTGCAGCGCAAGAACTACCCCTTAACCCCAACTTCCCATCACGAACACATGATCACTGACGAATATTGACAATCGTCAGTTGGTAATCGACACTATCCATCAGAGCAGCGATGGAGAGTCCGAATGTTCGTCCGTTCCATTTTTTCTAGTTATTACAGGCTCTTGACAGGTGCCGCGTTGGCGTTGAACGTTGTCGCGTTGGCTGGCTGCAACGAGAAGGCGGACGAGGTCGCCGCTCCCGGGCGCCCGGTTCTGGTCGCGACCGTGCACTACGAGGCGGAGACGCCGGAGCGCAGTTTCGTCGGCACCATCAAGCCCCGGATCGAGACCGACATGGGCTTTCGGGTGCCGGGCAAGGTGGCAAAGCGCTCGGTCGAGGTCGGCCAAACCGTCGATGTCGGCCAGCCGCTCGCCACCCTCGACGAGGTCGATCTGAAGCTGCAGGCCGAGCAGGCTGTCGCCGAATTCACCGCCGCGACCGGTGTGCTGGCGCAGGCCGCTGCCTCCGAGCAGCGCGCCAAGGATCTGCGCGCCAAAGGCTGGACCACCGATGCGCAGATGGACCAGAGCCGAGCCGCCGCCGACGAAGCCCGCGCGCGCCTCAACCGCGCCGAGCGCTCGGTCGAACTGACGAAAAACTCGCTGTCTTATGCGACGCTGGTGGCCGATACCCGCGGTGTCGTCACCGCGACGCTGGTCGATCCCGGCCAGGTCGTGTCCTCCGGCCAGACCGCGATCCGCGTCGCGCGCTTTGCCGAGAAGGAAGCCGTGGTCGCGATTCCCGAGACGCTGGTCAGCCGCGCCAAGGAGGGCACCGCCATCGTGACGCTGTGGTCGGATGCTGACAAGAAATATGCAGCAAAACTGCGCGAGGTAGCACCCTCGGCCGATCCGGCAACGCGGACCTATCTGGCAAAGTTCTCGCTGCCGGAGGCCGGCGACAAGGTTTCGCTCGGCATGACCGCGACGTTGACCTTGTCCGATCCTGCTACCGAGCGCGTGGCCAAGCTGCCGTTGTCGGCGCTGTTCAGCCAGGGCAGCGAGCCCTCGCTTTACATCGTCGACGATTCCGGCGCGATCGCGCTGAAGCCGGTCACAGTGAAGTCCTATGACAGCAATTGCGTCGTCATTTCCGGCGGCGTGCCCGAAGGCGCCAAGGTGGTGGCACTCGGCGTGCAGAAACTCGATCCGGCCCAGAAGGTCCGTGTCGTCTCGTCGCTGTCGTTCTAAGCCTGACTCACATTGGAGGGTGACATGAAGCGCTTCAATCTCTCGGGCTGGGCGGTGAGCCATCCGACCCTGATCCTGTTCCTGATGATCGCGCTGGGTGCAGCCGGGTTCGTCTCCTACCAAAAACTCGGCCGCGCCGAGGATCCGTTCTTCACGGTGAAGGTGGTGAACGTCTCGGCGATCTGGCCCGGCGCCACCGCGCAGGAGATGCAGACCCAGGTCGCAGATCCCATCGAGAAGAAGCTGCAGGAATTGCCGTACTTCGAGAAGGTGCAAACCTATTCCAAGCCGGCGTTCACGGCGATGCAGGTCACGTTCAAGGATTCGACCCCGCCAAAGGACGTGCCGTACCTGTTTTACCTGTTGCGCAAGAAGATTGCCGACGTGCAGGGCCAGATGCCGGCGGGCCTGCTCGGCCCGGTCGTCAACGACGAATTCTCCGACGTCGACTCGATCCTCTACATGATGACCGGCGACGGCGCCGACTATGCGCAGTTGAAGAAGGCCGCCGAAGGCATGCGCCAGCGGCTGTTGAAGGTGCCGGGCGTTACCAAGGTCGACCTCTACGGCGCCCAGGACGAGCGCGTCTACGTCGAATTCTCGCACGCCAAGCTGGCGACGCTCGGCATCACGCCGCAGGCGCTGTTCGATTCGCTGGCCAAGCAGAACAACGTGACCCCGGCCGGCACCGTCGAAACGTCGTCGCAGCGCGTGCCGCTGCGCGTCACCGGCGCGCTCGACGGCGTCAAGGCGGTCGCGGAAACGCCGGTCGAAAGCAACGGCCGCGTGTTTCGTTTGGGCGACATCGCCACCGTCACCCACGGCTACGTCGATCCCCCGACCTTCATCGCCCGCCAGGAAGGCAAGCCCGCGCTCGGCATCGGCGTGGTGACCACAAGAGGCGCCAACATTCTCGAACTCGGCAAGGACGTCGAGAAGGCGGTCGCGGAGTTCATGCAGGCGGTGCCGCAGGGCATCAGTGTCGACCAGATCGCCGACCAGCCGAAGGTGGTCGAGCGCGCGGTCGGCGAATTCGTGCACTCCTTCATCGAGGCGCTCGCGATCGTGCTTTTCGTGTCCTTTCTCGCATTGGGATGGCGCACCGGCATCGTGGTGGCCATGTCGGTGCCGCTGGTGCTGGCGATCGTCTTTATCGTGATGAATACGATGTCGCTCGACCTGCATCGCATCACGCTCGGCGCATTGATCATTGCGCTCGGCCTCTTGGTCGACGACGCCATCATCGCGGTCGAGATGATGGTGGTAAAAATGGAACAGGGCTGGGACCGCATGCGTGCGGCGTCCTTTGCCTGGGAATCAACTGCGTTTCCGATGCTCACGGGAACGCTGGTCACGGCCGCTGGCTTCCTCCCCATCGGCTTTGCCAATTCGGCGGTCGGCGAATATGCCGGCGGCATTTTCTGGATCGTGGCGATCGCGCTGGTCGCTTCCTGGTTCGTCGCGGTGATCTTCACGCCCTATATCGGCGTCATGCTGCTGCCGAACATCACCGTCAGCCATAACCACGATCCGCACGCGGTCTACGAGACGCGGGTCTATCGCATCCTGCGCAGCATGGTGCAGTGGTGCGTCGATCACCGCGTCAAGGTGGTGCTGGCGACCGTCGGCGTGTTCGTGCTCTCGATCATAGGCTTTGGCCATGTCCAGCAGCAGTTCTTCCCGCTGTCGGAACGCCCTGAACTGTTCCTGCAGTTGCGTCTGCCGGAGGGTACCGCCTTCAATGTCACGGAGAAATCCGTGAAGAAGGCCGAGGCGCTGTTGAAGGGCGACAAGGATATCGCGACCTACACTTCTTACGTCGGCCAGGGCTCGCCGCGCTTCTGGCTCGGCCTCAACCCGCAACTGCCGAACGAGGCCTTTGCCGAGATCGTGATTGTTTCCAAGGACGTCGAAGCCCGCGAGCGCATCAAGGCGCGGCTGGAGAAAGCCGTGAATGACGGTGAACTGACCGAAGCGCGGGTGCGCGTCGACCGGTTCAATTTCGGTCCGCCGGTCGGCTTCCCCGTGCAATTCCGCGTGATCGGACCCGATCCGAACACGGTGCGCGACATCGCCTACAAGGTGCGCGACGTGATGCGGCAGAACGACAAGACCAAGGACGTCCAGCTCGACTGGAACGAACAGTCGCCCTACCTGAAGCTGGTCGTGGATCAGGACCGCGCCCGCGCGCTCGGCCTGACCCCGCAGGACGTCTCGCAGGCGATGGCGATGCTGATCTCGGGCGCGCCGGTCACCACCATCCGTGACGGCATCGAGAAGGTCGGCGTGATCGCGCGTGCGGTACCTTCCGAGCGGCTCGACCTCGGCCGCGTCGGTGACCTCACTGTGACGTCACGCAACGGCGTTGCGGTGCCACTGCAACAGATCGCAAAAATCGAATACGCCCACGAGGACCCGATCCTGTGGCGGCGTAACCGCGACATGGCGATTACCGTGCGCACCGACGTCGTCGACGGCGTGCAGGCGCCCGACGTCACCAGCCAGATCTCGCCGAAACTGCAGGAAATCCGCGACCATCTTGCGCCGGCCTACCGGATCGAGGCCGGCGGCGCGTTCGAGGAATCCGCCAAGGGCAACGCCTCGATCTTCGTGCTGTTTCCGCTGATGGTGCTGGTCATGCTGACGCTGCTGATGATCCAGCTCCAGAGCTTTTCGCGGTTGCTGCTGGTGTTTTTGACCGCGCCGCTCGGTATCGTCGGCGCTTCGCTCGGCCTCAACATCGCTAACCAGCCGTTCGGCTTCGTGGCGCTGCTTGGGCTGATCGCGCTGGCCGGCATGATCATGCGCAACGCGGTGATCCTGGTGGACCAGATCGAGACCGATGTTTCGCAGGGTCTGACGCGCAAGGAAGCTATCGTCGAAGCCACCGTCCGGCGCGCCCGGCCGGTGATCCTGACTGCGCTGGCCGCGATCCTTGCCATGATCCCGCTGTCGCGTTCCGCCTTCTGGGGTCCGATGGCGATCACCATCATGGGCGGTTTGTTTGTTGCAACCTTCCTGACCTTGCTGTACCTGCCGGGCCTCTACGCTCTCTGGTTCCGCAAGAGCCTGGAAGAAAGCGGTCCGGTCGAGCAACCTGATCTTGCGCCGCAGCATCAGGCTGGAGACCACGTGAAGGTCCCGCTCGCATTTCCGCTTGCCGATGCTGCGGAATAATTGAAGATTGTGTTCTGACATGACGCTGATTTCGGAAAACATCGAGACCGACACCCGGGAACGCATTCTGGTGGTGGCGGAGCGTCTGTTCCGGCAGATCGGCTACCAGAAGACTACGGTGGCCGACATCGCCAAGGAACTGCGGATGAGCCCGGCCAACGTCTATCGCTTCTTCGATTCGAAGAAGGCGATCCACGAAGGCGTGGCGCGCGGCCTGATGGGCGAGGTCGAGGTCGAAGCCCAGCGGATCGCGCAGACCCGCGGTCCGGCGGCGACGCGCCTGCGCGAACTGATGAAGACGGTCCATCGCATGAACTCGGAGCGCTATGTCGGCGATTCCAAGATGCATGAGATGGTCGCGATCGCTATGGAAGAGGACTGGGGCGTTTGCGTCGCCCATATGGAGCTGATTACCGAAACCATCGGCAGTGTCATCGCCGAGGGTGCTGCGACCGGTGAGTTCGAGGTCGCCGACGTCCCGCTCGCGGCGATGTGCGCCTGCACCGGGATGATCCGGTTCTTTCACCCGCAGATGATTGCCCAATGCGCCAACAAGCCGGGCCCGTCAATCGACGAGATGATCGACTTTATCATCGCGGGGCTTTCGCCGCGTGCTAAAGGGCAATAGCAAATAAGCCCGTCATTCTGGGTCGCGCGTTAGCGCGAACCCGGAATCTCAAGATTCCGGGTTCGATGCTGCGCATCGCCCCGGAATGACGGGCTCCATTGAGGAATCCCCGCTTGACCCAAGACCTGCACTACTACGAACCCAAGAACGGCCACGGCCTCAAGCACGATCCCTTTAACGCCATCATCGCCCCACGCCCGATCGGCTGGATCTCCTCGCGGGACGGCAAGGGCAACGTCAATCTGGCGCCCTACAGCTTCTTCAACGGCTTCTGCTATACGCCGCCGATCATCGGCTTCTCCTCGACGTCCTGGAAGGACACCGTCCAGAACGTAAAGGACACCGGCGAGTTCGTCTGGAATCTCGCCACGCTGGAACTGGCGAAACACATGAACGCCACGGCGGCGCATGTCGCCCCTGACGTCAGCGAATTCCAGATCGCGGGCCTGACGGCAGTACCCAG
Organism: Hyphomicrobiales bacterium; assembly: GCA_038244925.1. Taxonomy (GTDB): domain Bacteria; phylum Pseudomonadota; class Alphaproteobacteria; order Rhizobiales; family Xanthobacteraceae; genus Bradyrhizobium. The sequence continues at coordinate 41,228 of JBBRSX010000021.1, forward strand.
CAAACTCATCAACGTACCGCGGGTGGCGGAAAGCCCGGTCGCGTTCGAATGCAAGCTGACGGAGATCATCCAGCTCAAGGGCGCCAACGGCGAGAAGGCCAACGCCTGGCTGACGCTCGGCGAAGTCGTCGCCGTGCACATCGACAAGGCCATGATCAAGGACGGCGTCTATATCACGGCCCTGGCCAAACCTATCGCGCGCGCTGGCCGCAAAGGCGACTATTTCACGGTCAAGCCGGAAGACATGTTCGAGATGGTCCGGCCGGATTAAGCTTGCGTGCCACGCAGCCCCGTTGACTCTATCCGGGCTACCGGTTGCTTCTCTGCTCTTTGACCTATCGCAACACCCGGCCGATCGCATTGAACTAGCATTCAATCGATCGGCCGAACTGTTTCGGCCATCCACTTAAATGGTCAGGAGAATTCGCCCGGTGTTTGGGCGGGTCGGCACGCAATGGTCGAACAAACGATAGTTCTCCCGGCAAAGCACAATTTCCAGGCAAGAGCGTTTTGGTCCGGGCTTTGGTCCCATCGATGGTTCGTCCTCATGCTGGCGCTGATCCTCGGTGCCGGCGTCTGGGAAGGGGCGCGGCTGGTTTTCGGGCCGGGCGTTGTTGTTGACGTGGTCAAGCGCGGCCGTCTGGTCGAGACCGTCGTCGCTTCCGGCCATGTCGAAACCCCTTATCGCGTCGAGATCGGTAGCCAGATTACCGGCACGGTCGATGACGTGCTGGTGCGGGAAGGTGAGCGGGTCACCAGGGGCCAGCCTTTGATCTCGCTGGAGGCACGTGAGCTGAAAGCCACCGTGGTTCAGGCGCAGGGCGCGGTGGCCCAGGCCGAAGCCCGGATCAAGCAGCTCGATGAACTGACGCTGCCGTCGGCACAGGAGGCGCTGGCGCAAGCGCAAGCGACCCTTCTCAATGCGCAGCGGACGTTCGACCGCACCTCGCAGCTCGAACATAACGGCTACGCCACCCGCGCCTCCCTCGACGACGCGCAGAAGACGCTCGACGTTGCGCGGGCCCAGATGCGATCGGCGCAATTCCAGGTCTATACCGCAAGCCCTGGCGGTAGTGATTATGTCATGTCGCAGACCCTGCTCAATCAGGCGCGCGCCAATCTCGAAACCGCGGAATCGAGGCTCGGTTACACCACGATCGCTGCGCCGCGCGATGGCGTGCTGATCACGCGCAACGTCGAACGTGGCGCGGTAGTGCAGCCGGGCAAGGCGCTTCTCGTCCTGGCGCCGACCGGCGAACTGCAACTGGTGCTGCAGATCGACGAGCGAAATCTCGGCAAGATCGCGCTCGGACAAAATGCCCTCGCATCCGCCGACGCCTATTCCGACCGCCGCTTTGCCGCCGTCGTCTCCTACATCAATCCGGGTATCGATATTTCCCGCGCTTCGGTCGAGGTGAAGCTGACTGTCGCCGATCCGCCGGATTATCTGCGTCAGGACATGACCGTCTCGGTCGACATCGAAGTCGCGGCAAAGGCCGATACGCTGGAGCTGTCGGTTCGCTCGGTCCACGACATGCTTTCGGGCCAGCCCTGGGTGCTGGGCATCAAGGACGGCCGCGCTGCCAAGCGTCGGGTAAAACTCGGTTTGCGCGGCAACAGCCATGTCGAGATCCTGGAAGGGATGGCGGAAAATGAAGCCGCGATCCCCCTGAATTCCGGCGTTCTCACCGGCCAGCGCGTACGGGCAGTCTTGCCATGAACCGGTGGTTGCCGTTCGAATGGATCGCAGCGGTACGTTTTCTCCGCGAAGGCCGGCTACAGACGATCTTTATCGTTGGCGGCATCGCGATCGGCGTCGCCGTGATCGTGTTCATGTCGGCAATGCTGGCCGGACTGGAGGCGAACTTCATCAAGCGCGTGCTTACCTCGCAGCCGCAAATCCAGCTGCTGACGCCGGACCAGGTCGCGCGCCCCCTGCGCAATGCTCCCGGCGAGGTCGAGGACGCCGTCGTACAGCGCCCGAGCCAGCGCGTGTTATCGATTGATCAGTGGCCGAAGATTCGCAGCCAGATGCTGGCGATGCCGGAGGTGACGGCGGTCTCGCCCACCATCGCCGGCTCGGTGCTTGCGGTGCGCGGCGACGCCAGCCGTGCAGTGACCCTGACCGGGGTGGAGCCCGAATCCTATTTCAACATCGTCAAGGTTCCGGACTACATCGTCGCGGGCGAAGCGCGGCTGACCAGCGAGGACGTCATCATTGGCATCGAGCTCGCGAAAAATCTCGGCGCTACGGTCGGCGACAAACTGAACCTGCAGGCGGCGGCCGGCGCCAACCGGGTGCTGACGATTTCCGGACTCGCCGATTTCGGCAACAAGGGCACCAACCAGCGCGTGACCTTCGTCGCGTTACGTACGGCGCAGTCGCTGCTTGGCATGATCGGCGGCGTGACTACCATCGATATGACGGTGCAGGATATCTATGCGGCGGAGGAGATCGCGCAGCGCATCGAGGCCGGCATTCCCGTTGAGGCCGATAGCTGGATCAGGACCAATGCGCAGTTCTTCACGGCCGTTAAAGCCCAGGGAAATACCAACACGTTGATCAGACTGTTCGTCGGGCTTTCAGTCGCCTTCGGCATCGCGGCCGTGCTTGTCGTCTCGGTGATCCAGCGATCGAAGGAGATCGGCATTCTTCGTGCCATGGGAACGTCGCGCGGACAGGTTCTGCGCGTATTCCTGCTGCAGGGCGGGCTGTTGGGATTTATCGGCTCGCTGTTCGGCGCTGCGCTGGGTGCCTCCGCATTGGTCTATTGGCACGCGGTGGCGCGGCAGGCGGACGGATCGGAATTGTTTCCGCTGATCCTCGAGCAGCGCCTGTTTGTTCTTACCGCGCTGCTTGCCACGGCGACGGGGCTGCTGGCGGCGACGGCGCCGGCGGTGCGGGCCGCCAAACTCGACCCGGTGGTGTCGATCCGTGGCTGACGAAATTCTCCGGCTCGAAAAAGTCTGCAAGGCCTACAATGTCGGTCAGCCGACCGAGACCGAGGTGTTGCACGACATCGATCTGCGGCTCGATCATGGCGAGTTTCTGGCGTTGATGGGCCCCTCGGGTTCCGGCAAGAGCACGCTGCTCAATATCGTCGGGCTGCTCGACCGGCCGACCTCGGGCCGGCTAATGATCAAAGAACAGGACACCGGCGCGCTCGACGATACCGAACTAACGCGTCTGCGGGGCCATACGATCGGCTTCGTATTTCAATATCATCTGCTGATCTCCGCCTTCACGGCGAAAGAAAACGTCATGATGCCGCTACTGGTCGATCGCGGCTTTTCGAGCGCGGAGATCGAGCAGCGAGCGACTGGGCTTCTGGCACAGGTCGGGCTTGAAAAATTTTCCAATAATCTCGCCAACAACATGTCGGGTGGCCAGCAGCAGCGCGTCGCGGTCGCGCGCGCCTTGGCAATGAAACCCGACCTGGTTCTGGCGGACGAGCCGACCGGAAATCTCGACAGCAAATCGGCCGACGCGGTCTTTGATCTGATGCGACAGGTTAACCGCGACAGCGGTACCAGCTTTCTCCTGGTCACCCATAACATCGACCTGGCGCGCCGCTGCGACCGCATCATCGAGGTGGTGGACGGACGCATCCGCGCCTGACCCCAGCGAAATAATGCGTCGAATTCTCTAAATGCCGGAAATCGCGGCCGTTTTCGGAACCGATGCGCCACGTCCTCGTTATCGGTTGGTTCATCAATTTCGCTTCATTCCCGATGCCGGACGCCCCCGAATCCGGCGCTATCAGCTACAATGAACCGTCGTTTGGCCAAGGGCGTGGCGCCAGCCGCGTCGCCAACCATGAGGTGATCGCCATGAGCTTCCGCCGCGACTTCATCACCAAGCCGATTTTCTCCTGGGCGCAGGGCGTGTTGCCCGCGATGTCCGACACCGAGCGCGAGGCGCTGGAAGCCGGCGATGTCTGGTGGGACGCCGACCTCTTCACCGGCAATCCCGACTGGTCGAAATTGCTGGCGACCGCGCCAGCGACATTGACGGACGAGGAGAGGGCGTTTCTCAACGGCCCGGTCGACGAGCTCTGCGCCATGCTCGACGACTGGAAGATCAATTGGGAATGGCGCGACCTGCCGCCCGAGGTCTGGTCCTTCATCAAGGTTCAAAAATTCTTCGGCATGATCATCCCCAAAGAACATGGCGGGCTCGGCTTCTCGCCTTACGCGCATTCCGAAGTAGTCCGAAAAATTTCGTCGCGATCGTTGACCGCGGCCGTCACCGTCATGGTGCCCAATTCACTCGGACCCGGCGAACTGCTGATGCGCTTCGGGACCACAGAGCAGCAGGCGCAATGGCTGCCGCGGCTCGCCGATGGTCGCGATATTCCCTGCTTCGGCTTGACCAGTCCCGAGGCCGGCTCGGACGCGGCGTCGATGATCGACACCGGCATCATCTGCAAGGGCCAGTTCGAGGGCCGCGAAGTGATTGGCCTCAAGCTGAACTGGCACAAGCGCTACATCACGCTGGGTCCGGTGGCGACGCTGCTCGGTCTAGCCTTCAAGGCCTATGACCCCGATCATCTCGTGGGCGTTCAGGAAGATCTCGGCATTACGGTGGCGCTGATTCCGACGCATCTGCCCGGCGTCAAGATCGGCCAGCGCCATCTGCCGTCGATGCAGGTGTTTCAGAACGGCCCGAACTGGGGCCACGATGTCTTTATCCCGATGGACTACATCATCGGCGGGCAAGAACGCCTCGGGCAGGGTTGGAAGATGCTGATGACGGCGCTCGCCGCCGGCCGCGGCATCTCGCTGCCTTCGCTATCGGCGGCGGGTGCGGCCTATGCCGCGCGTACCTCGGGTGCCTATGCGCGCATCCGCGAGCAGTTCGGCATTTCCATCGGTAAGTTCGAAGGCATCGAGGAGCCGCTGGCGCGCATTGCCGGCACCGCCTATCTGCTCGACGCGGCGCGGCGGCTGACCTGCGCCGCGCTGAATCAGGGCCATCATCCCGCGGTCATTTCCGGGATCATGAAGCTGCACGCCACCGAGCGGATGCGGATCGCGATCGACGACGCCATGGACATTCACGGCGGCAAGGCCGTGATCGACGGCCCGCAGAATTACATGGGCAACCTTTATCGTTCGGTGCCAGTCGGTATCACCGTCGAGGGCGCCAATATTCTCACGCGCAATTTGATCGTGTTCGGGCAGGGCGCGATCCGCGCGCATCCCTATCTGTTGCAGGAGATGAACGCGCTCGGCGAGACCGACCGCGCCAAAGGCCTCGACGCCTTCGACAAGTCGTTCTGGGCTCAGGTCGGTCACAGTTTTACGACCATGTTCCGGGCCTGGGGTCGCAGCTGGACGGGCGGCTTGTTCGCGCCGGCGCCGGATGCGGGTGACGCCACGCCATTCTATCGCCAGCTCTCGCGCTATTCCTCGGCCTTCGCATTGTGTGCCGACATGGCGCTGCTGACGCTGGGCGGTGCGCTGAAGCGCAAGGAAATGCTGTCGGCCCGGTTCGGCGATATCCTGTCCGAACTCTATCTATTGTCAGCAGCGCTGAAGCGCTGGCAGGACGAGGGCCGCCAAAGTGCCGATTTCCCCGCGCTCGAATGGTGCATGGCGAGTGGGTTCCGCACGATCGAGAATCGTTTTGCGGAAATCCTCGGCAATCTGCCGAACCGGTTCGTCGCGGTGATCCTGAAATTCCTGATCCAGCCGTTCGGCGCCAATGTGCGCGGCCCGTCCGACCGCGTCGTGCATCAATGCGCGCAACTGGTGCTGGAGCCGTCGGCGGCACGCGACCGGCTGACGCCGGATCTGTCGCATGTCGACGACGACGGCGGCATTGCCCGGCTGGAGAAAGCGTTCCTGCTGGTCGCGGCCGCGGCGGATATTTCAAAACAGATGCATGCCGCGCGCCTGCATGACTGGAAGGAAGCTGTGAAGAAGGGCGTCATTACCCAGGCAGAAGGCGAAAGGCTGGCGGCGGCGCATGAAGCCGTTGCGAAGGTGATCGAGGTCGACGATTTCGCGCCTGAGGCGTTGTCGCCGATTTACAAGAAGCCTGCCGAGGTGCATCAGTTTTTCCAGGAACTGGGTGAGCAGAGGGCAGCGAGCTGATGGCGCGACCGGTCTTTATCGTTGACGGCAGCCGGACGCCGTTCCTGAAAGCACGCTCGGGTCCCGGCCCGTTCACGCCTGTTGACTTGGCCGTACAATGCGGCCGGCCGCTGTTGGCGCGGCAGCCCTTTGCGCCCACGGCCTTCGATCAGGTCATTCTCGGCTGCGTCAATGTCATTGCCGATGAGATGAACCCCGCCCGCGTCGCAGCACTTCGGCTCGGCATGGGCGAGAAGATGGTCGCCTTCACGGTGCAGATCAATTGCGGCTCCGGCATGCAGTCGATCGACACCGGCTACCGCTACATTCGCGAAGGTGTCTCCGATCTGATTCTGGCCGGCGGCGCCGAAGCGCTGAGCCACGCGCCGCTGGTCTGGCCGCAGCAGGGTGTGCGCTGGTTTGCCGGCCTTGCCGGTGCCAGGGGCATCGGCGCCAAAATCATGGCCGCGCTGAAAGTGCGGCCGAGCTATCTCAAGCCGATCATCGGCCTCGAGCGCGGGCTGACCGATCCCATCACCGAACTCAACATGGGCCAGACCGCCGAAGTGGTCGGGCATCTCTTTGGCATAACTCGCGCGCAGTCGGATGCCTATGCCGCTGAAAGCCACAAGCGGCTGGCGAATGCGCAGTCGCAAGGCTGGCTCAAGGGCGAAGTCGAAACCGCCTTCGCGCGAGACGGCAAATTCTACGATCACGACGACGGCGTGCGGCCGGACTCGACGCCAGAATCCCTGGCGAAGCTGAAGCCGGTGTTCGAGCGGCCCTGGGGCAAGGTCACCGCCGGCAATTCCTCGCAGATCACCGACGGCGCGTCCTGGGTGATCCTGGCTTCCGAAGAAGCCGTCGCCAAACACGGACTGACGCCGAAGGCGGTCATTCTCGACAGCCAGTGGTCGGCGCTCGATCCCGGCATCATGGGCCTTGGCCCGGTGCTGTCGGCGACGGAATTGTTGAAGCGCAACAAGCTCTCTCTGCAGGATATCGAGACCTGGGAATTGAACGAGGCCTTTGCGACGCAGGTACTGGGTTGCCTCGCCGCCTGGAACGACGAAAAGTTCTGCAAGGGAATCCTTGGCCTCGATGCTGCTGCCGGCGTGCTCGACCGGAGCAAGATGAATGTCGATGGCGGCGCCATCAGCCTCGGTCATCCCGTCGGCTGCAGCGGCAACCGCATCGTGCTGCATCTGGTCAACGCCATGAAGCGGCTGGGTACCAAACGCGGCATCGCCACCGAATGCATCGGTGGCGGGCTGGGCGGCGCGATGCTGATAGAGACGGTGTGACCATGGATTCAGTGATCATGGACCTTCTCGGCGATCGCGTGCTCGAACTTGGGCCGAGGCCTGATGCGAACGGGCCGTACAAGAATTTCAAACTGACCCGCGACGAGGACGGCGTCGCCTGGCTGTTGTTCGACCGCGCGGATGCCAGCGCCAACACGCTCTCGGCCGATCTGATTGAAGAACTCGACAAGGTGCTGGCCGAACTGGAAAGCGCACGGCCCACCGGGCTTGTCGTACGTTCCGCCAAGACCTCCGGCTTCATCGCGGGCGCCGACGTCAACGAATTCCGCGGCGCCACTGACGCCAGCGCGGTCGAAACCGAAATCGGCCGGGCGCATGCGGTGATCGACCGCATGGAAGCGCTGCGAATCCCGACGGTTGCCGTGATCCACGGCTTCTGCCTCGGCGGTGGCCTCGAAGTGGCGCTGGCCTGCCAGATGCGGATTGCCATCGACGACGCGCGGTTTGGTTTTCCGGAAGTCATGCTCGGCCTGCATCCCGGTCTCGGCGGTACCGTGCGCTTCACGCAACTGGTCAATCCGATGCAGGCGATGACCTTGATGCTGACCGGCAAGACCATCGACGCGCGCAAGGCAAAATCGCTCGGCCTGGTCGACGCCGTCACGCAGGAGCGGCATGTCCGCGGCGCCGTAAAGGACGCGGTGTCCGGCCGCCTCAAGCGCGCCAAGCCGGGGCTGCTCAACACCGTTCTGAATCTCGGCCCGGTGCGTGGCCTGCTCGCCTCCCGCATGCGCTCGGAAGCCGCCAAGGCCGCGCCGGAAGTGCACTATCCCGCGCCTTACGCGTTGATCGATCTCTGGGAAAAGCACGGCGGTGACAAGCCGGCGATGCTGAACGCGGAGAAGGCCTCGTTCGCCAGGTTGATGATCACGCCGACCGCGCAAAATCTCATCCGCGTGTTCTTCCTGCGCGAGCAGATGAAGAAGCTCGCCGGCACCGGCAACAAGATTGCGCATGTTCACGTCATCGGCGCCGGCGCGATGGGCGGCGATATCGCCGCCTGGTGCGCAGGGCAGGGAATGCGGGTGACGCTCGCCGACATGAAGGCGGAGCCGATCGCGGGTGCGATCAAGCGCGCGTCGGAATTGTTCGGAAAAATCCTGCGCAAGAAAACCGATGTTCGCGATGCCCTTGATAGGCTGATGCCGGACATGCAGGCCGAAGGCGTTCGCAACGCCGATCTCATCATCGAGGCGGTGCCGGAAAAACTTGAATTGAAGCAAAAGGTTTATGCCGGGCTCGAGCCCAGGATGAAGCCGGGCGCGATCCTCGCCACCAACACGTCGAGCATTCCGCTGCAGGATCTGCGCACCACGTTGCAGAAACCCGAGCGGCTGCTCGGTCTGCATTTCTTCAATCCGGTGTCGCGGTTGCAACTGGTCGAGGTGGTCAGCCATGACGGCACGGATGCGCAGATGCTGAAGGAAGCGCTGGCTTTCGTCGGCGCCATCGACCGGCTGCCGCTGCCCGTAAAGTCGTCGCCGGGATTTCTCGTCAACCGCGCGCTGACGCCTTACATGCTGGAGGCGATGGTGATGCTCGACGAGAAGATCGACAAATCCGTGATCGACGCCGCGGCAAAGAAGTTCGGCATGCCGATGGGCCCGATCGAACTCGCAGATCAGGTCGGCCTCGATATCTGTCTGGATGTCGGCGATATGCTGCGCTCGAAATTCGGCGACCAGTTGCCGCCGACGCCGGCGTGGTTGCGCGAAAAAGTTGCCAAGGGCGAACTCGGCCGCAAGACCGGCAAGGGGTTTTATATCTGGAAGGACGGCAAGGCCGACACTTCGTCTTCCCAGCCCTCGACCATTGAACCTTCCGCGGAAATGATCGACCGGCTGATGCTGCCGATGTCGAATGTCTGCGTCGCGGCCTTGCGCGAAGGCATCGTCGACAATGCCGATGTGGTCGACGGCGCCGTCATCTTCGGTACCGGCTATGCGCCGTTCCGCGGCGGTCCGTTGAACTATGCGCGCAGCCGCGGCGTCGAAAACGTGGTCTCGAGCTTACGCGCGCTCACCGAAAAATTCGGCGGCCGGTTCACGCCCGATGCTGGCTGGGAGAATTTCAAGTGACCGAAACCCAAGTGACTGAAACCCACGTCCACGCGCCCTTGAGAACGGAAACCGAGCCGCAGGGCGATCTCTGCATCCGTACGCTGGCGATGCCGGCCGACACCAACGCCAATGGCGATATCTTCGGCGGCTGGCTACTCAGCCAGATGGATATCGGCGGCGGCGTGTTTGCCTCCAAGATCGCGAAATCGCGCACCGTCACGGTCGCGATCGAGGCGATGAACTTTCGCAAGGCGGTCTATGTCGGCGATCTCGTTTCCGTCCACGCCAATCTGGTACGTGTCGGCCGCACCTCGATCACGGTGCATCTCGAGGCCTGGGCGCTGCGCCGCCGGGATATGGTGCCGATCCTGGTGACCGACGGCAATTTCACCTACGTCTCGATCGACGATCACGGTCAGCCGCAGCCGGTCAAGCAGGCCGGGCCGCCGCCGATTCCGGCGTGACGGCATTCTTAAATGAAAAACACCCCGCACATGATGCGGGGTGTTTTGTTTCCGATCAGATCAAGCGGGCCAACCCCTACGGGCAGGGACGCTCATAGCCGTCACGGCCTATGAACGTGCCACGGCGCGGATTGTAGGAGGGCGAGTAGGTGCAGCGCGGGCGCTGCGGCTCGACATAGGCCCGCGGCGGCGGACCGTCATAGCCTGCGGTCTGGCAGTAGCGCGGCGAAACCGCGACCCAGCCGCCGGGCTGCTCGACGTAGCAACCGTTCTGATAATAGCGATAGCCGCCGGGGCGGGGTTCACCCTGGGCGCCGATCGCGGCGCCGGTACCGGCTCCGATTACCGCACCGACCGCGGCACCGCTTCTGCCACCGATCGCGCCGCCAACAATCGCGCCGGCAGCGCCGCCGAACAGCGCGCCACCAAGCGTGCTTTCCTGCGCCGCCGCTTCCTGGATCGGGCCGCCAATCACGAGCACCGTCAGCATCGTGAGCGCCAATTTCGAAATCATGTCTTTTCTCCCTGCCAATCAGAGCCTTAATAGCAAAGATTCGTGGATAACACAGAGGCAGCTTTGCCACAGACCGGCCGGCGGACGGCAATTCTGCCGGAAAAGCGGCGAAATCCGGCCAATTCGGACGCTCGACAGGTTCGCGTCGCGCGCGTCCGTACCCTTCGTCGGCAGGGCTTGTGATGCCGCGCTTTGCACGCGGAGACGCCACGGCTTCGTCATATGCCCGGAACAATCAGCCAATAAATCCGTTGTTGGCGGCGAATCATCAAGGGTTGTGCAATGTCGGAAACGTTCATCATCGAAGTCTCTTCGCAACCCGCAGGTATCGTCGTGCGTGGTCCCGGCGGCTTCCAGTTTTTCGCCGCGTCGCACCGGTTCAACCGGCTTGAGGGCCAGGTATTCCGCAACGCGCGCGAAGCCGAACGTGCCGCTACCCGTCTGGCGGCCGGCGTGCTGCCGACAGCGGCATAGGTAGGCGCGCGGGCGCGAATCTGGAAGTCGGCTTCTCCGACCCAGTGGAAGCGCACGATCGCCGCAGGCCCGTCCACGGCAATTTTCGTGTCCTGATGTTTCAGCGACAGGACCTTAGATTTTCCGTTGGTGGCGTTGGCGATGAACGTCGCCTTGTCCTCGACGCGGCCACGGGAGTGGCTGTAGCTCAGTTCTGCCGCGCAGAGCGAGGCGAGGGCTTCGGCATTGGCGGCGATCTTGGGAATGAGGCCTGACGCCTTAACCAGGATTCACGGTTTGCAGCATCGGATGCCTTTGCAGCCGATCTCCGTCGTTGACCGTATCGCCAATCGGCCGCACCATAAGGACACATATCTCGCCCTGAAGGGTGCTGCCGTGGCCGGACTGTCCCACCGCCAGACTGAAATCCTCAACATCGCCCGCGCCTCCGGCCGCGTGATCGTGGAGGATCTCGCGCGGCGGTTCGAGGTCTCGGCGCAGACCATCCGCAAGGATCTCAACGATCTCTGCGACCAGCGTTCGCTGACCCGCATCCATGGCGGCGCCATCATCGCTTCCGGCGTCGAAAACCTTGCCTATGAGGCGCGGCGTTTCGTCGCCGCCGAGGAGAAGCGGGCGATTGGCATCGCCGCGGCGTCGCGGATTCCAAACGGCTGCTCGCTGTTCATCAACATTGGCACGACGACGGAAGAAGTCGCGAGTGCGCTGACCTCGCATGAGGACCTGCTCGTCATCACCAACAACCTCAACGTCGCGATGTTGCTCTATCGACACCCGCGCATCGAAGTGATCGTGGCTGGTGGTGCGGTGCGCCGTGCCGACGGTGCGGTGATCGGTTCCACTGCGATCAGTCTCATTGGCCAGTTCAAGGTCGACTACGCCATCATCGGCGCTTCCGCGATCGACGAGGAGGGTGCGCTCCTGGATTTTGACTATCGCGAGGTGCAGGCGGCGCAGGCCATCATCGCCAACGCGCGCAGCGTCATGCTGGTGGCGGACTCAACCAAGCTGCGCCGTAGCGCGCCGGTGCGCATCGCCCATCTCAGTCAGATCCAGACTTTTGTCACCGACGCGCCGCTGCCTTCGGGTCTTGCCAGCATCTGTCACACGCGGGGCATCGACGTGGTCGAGGCGATGGACAAGCCGGCGACGGATATCGACGACGCGACGACGGAGCCGGCGGCTCCGGTCACCCTGCGCCGGGTGTAGCTTGGCGCTCTCTCTCGCCGTCACCCTGAGGAGCGCGCATTGGCGCGCGTCTCGAAGGGTGACAGCCACTGGCGGCGCGGCACACCCTTCGAGGCTCGCTAACGCTCGCACCTCAGGGTGACGGCTGATCACTTTCGCTTGCTTTCGTTTTCAGTTGTGATTTAATCCAAACCGAAAGCGAAATCGCCGAAGTGAAGAGGCGGTCGCCGGGGAAGCGTTCGTTGGACAAGGTATTCGACCTCGCCATCATCGGAGGCGGCATCAACGGCTGCGGCATCGCGCGCGATGCGGCGGGCCGAGGAAATTCCGTTTTCCTTTGTGAAATGAATGACTTGGCGAGCGGGACATCGTCCTGGTCGACCAAGCTGGTGCATGGCGGGTTGCGCTATCTCGAATATTACGAGTTTCGGCTGGTCCGAGAGGCGCTGATCGAGCGCGAAATCCTCTGGCAGATCGCGCCCCACATCATTCGTCCGCTGCGTTTCGTTTTGCCGCACCACTCAGGCTTGCGTCCGGCGTGGCTGCTTAGGCTAGGGTTGTTTCTTTACGACCACATCGGCGGCCGGCATCTGCTGCCGCCGACCCGCTCGGTCGATCTCGTCCATGACGAGGTGGGAAAGCCCTTGATCGCCAACCGCTATCGCAAAGGCTTCGAGTATTCCGACTGCTTCGTCGACGACGCCCGCCTGGTCGTGCTGACTGCGCGGGATGCGGCCGATCGCGGCGCCGAAATCCACACCCGCACCCGCGCGGTCGAGATCAGGCAGGTCGACGGCATCTGGCAGGTCACTGTCGAAAACACGATCAACGCGACGCGCGCCACCATCCATGCGCGCGCGCTGGTCAACGCCGGCGGCCCCTGGGTCGAGCAGGTGCTGTCGTCGGGCTCCGGCGTCAACGCGCGCGCAAAGGTGCGGCTGGTGCAGGGCTCGCACATCGTGGTGCGCAAGCTTTACGAACACGACCGCGCCTACATGTTCCAGAATGCCGACGGCCGCATCATCTTCGTCATTCCCTACCAGGACGATTTCACGCTGATCGGAACCACCGATCGCGACTACGACGGCGATCCTTCCAAGGTGAAAGCGTCGGAAGACGAGATCAAATATCTCTGCGCTTCCGCCAGCGAATATCTCAAGAACCCGGTCACGCCGGAAGACGTGGTCTGGACCTATTCCGGCGTCCGTCCGCTCTACGACGACGGCGCCAGCGAGGCCAAGGCTGCGACCCGCGATTACGTGTTCGAACTCGACACCCCCGGCGGCGCGCCGCTGCTGTCGATCTATGGCGGCAAGATCACGACTTACCGCCGCCTCGCCGAAGAGGCGCTGGAACGACTTGCGCCTTACCTACGCAGCGCCAAGGCCAGGGAAGGCTGGACCGGCAAGTCGCCGCTGCCCGGCGGCGACATGGACGTTTCCGCGATCCCGGCGCTGACGGCGGAACTGGTGCGGAAATATCCGTTCCTCCCCACCACCCATGCCAATCGGCTGGCGCATGCCTACGGCACCCGCGCCGCCAAAGTTCTCGGCAGCGCGAAATCGATGGCCGATCTTGGCCAGTCGTTCGGCGCCAGCTTGACGGAAAGCGAAGTCAGGTACCTGATGTCGGTGGAATGGGCCTGCACCGCCGAAGACGTGGTGTGGCGCCGGTCCAAGCTGGGCTTGCGGCTGTCGGCAGACGAAATCGCCGCACTCGACGTCTGGATCGCAGCCAACCGTACTTCCGGTGAACGTCCCCTACGCGAGGCGGGAGGACGGACATGAGCGTCACGCTCGAGCATGTCACGCGCACCGTGGATGGCATCCCGACCATTCGCGACGTCTCGCTGACGCTCGATCGCGGCACGCTGAGCGTGCTGCTGGGGCCGACGCTGTCAGGCAAGACCTCGATCATGCGGCTGCTGGCCGGCCTCGACAAACCCACAAACGGTCGCGTGCTGGTCGACGGCAAGGACGTTACCGGCGCGGACGTGCGGCAGCGCTCGGTCGCGATGGTCTACCAGCAGTTCATCAATTATCCCTCGCTGACGGTCTATGAGAACATCGCTTCGCCGTTGCGCGTCCAAGGCAAGCCGCGCGCGGAAATCGAACGACGCGTGCAGGAGGCGGCCAGTCTGTTGCGGCTTGAGCCGTTTTTGAAGCGCACGCCCTTGCAACTGTCCGGCGGCCAGCAGCAGCGTACCGCGATTGCGCGCGCGTTGGTCAAGGGCGCCGACCTGGTGCTGCTCGACGAGCCATTGGCCAATCTCGATTACAAGCTGCGCGAGGAACTGCGCACCGAGCTGCCGCGTATCTTCGAGGCGTCGGGCGCGATCTTCGTCTATGCGACGACCGAACCTTCGGAAGCGCTGCTGCTCGGCGGCGACACCATCTGCATGTGGGAGGGCCAGATCCTGCAGACCGGCAATACCTCGAAGGTTTATCGCCAGCCTGATACGCTGCGGGTGGCGCAGGTATTTTCGGACCCGCCGCTCAACCTCGTCGGCATCGAGAAGAAAAACGATACCGTGCAATATGCCGGTGGGATCCGGGCGCCGGCCAGCGGGCTTTACGCGTCACTGGCCGATGGTGTCTATCGCGTCGGCTTCCGCGCGCACCAGCTCGAAGTCGCCAACGGCATCGCCGGCCGTCATGCGTTTCACGCCACCGTCACCGTCACCGAGATCACCGGTTCGGAAAGTTTTGTCCATCTCAACCGCGATGCGTCGAACTGGGTCGCGGTGCTGCCGGGCGTGCATGAATACGAGCCCGGCCATGTGCTCGATGCCGTGCTCGATCCTGACAATCTCTTCGTGTTCGACGCCGCCGACCGCCTCGTCGCGGCACCCCTGTCTCCAAAGTCGATGTGAGGGAGATGCCGCATGGCCCGCATTGACCTCGTCGATCTCGCGCACTCCTACGGCGGCAATGACGCCCCGCTCGAATCATTTGCGCTCAAACCGGTAACGATGACGTGGCGGCAGGGCGGCGCCTATGCGCTGCTCGGGCCGTCCGGCTGCGGCAAGACCACGCTGCTCAACCTGATTTCCGGCATCGTGACACCGTCGAGCGGCCAAATCCTGTTCGACGGCGCCGATATCACACCGCTGTCAACCCAGAAGCGCAATATCGCGCAAGTGTTCCAGTTTCCGGTGATCTACGACACCATGACGGTCGGACAGAACCTGGCATTTCCCCTGAAGAACCGCGGCGTGCCGAAAGCCGACATCGACGCGCGAGTCAAGAAGATCGCCGACCTGCTCGATTTGACGCCCTATCTCGACCGCAAGGCCACGCGCCTGACGGCGGACGCCAAGCAGAAGATCTCGCTCGGCCGCGGCCTGGTTCGCTCCGACGTCGCCGCGATCCTGTTCGACGAGCCGCTGACGGTGATCGATCCCGAACTGAAATGGCAGTTGCGCTCCAAACTCAAGGCGCTGCACCGCGACCTCGACCTCACGATGATCTACGTCACCCACGACCAGACCGAAGCGCTGACCTTTGCCGATACCGTGGTCGTGATGCATGACGGCCGCGTGGTGCAGAGCGGCACCCCGGCCGAACTGTTCGACAAGCCCGCGCATACCTTCGTCGGCTATTTCATCGGCTCGCCCGGCATGAACATCGTGCCGGCCACCGTGAGCGGACACGAGGCGCGGATCGACGGCCACACCATCGGCCTGCATCGCAATTACGGGGTGTTGCCGGCGGGTGCCAAGATCGAAATCGGCGTGCGGCCGGAATTCGTCCATGTCGCAGCACCGGCGTCCGGGCTGCTATCGGCCAATATCGAGCGCATCGACGATCTCGGGCGGATCCGTTTTGCCCGCGTTCGCGTCGGCGACGCCAAATTCGCC
>JBBRSX010000022.1:0-56926 GCA_038244925.1 Hyphomicrobiales bacterium
AAGGCATCGAGCGAATCGAACCCCGGCCGCAAGATGCCTTCGACGTGGTCGACGGTGTGGAACAGTTTTGAATAGGTCTCGATCTGGCGCCGCGCCAGAACCTTGATGGTGCCGGGTACGCAGACCCGCGCCTTGTCGTTGCGGTCGACGTCTGTGCACATGTTGAGTTCGAATTCGTCTTTTTCCGAATTCAGCAGTTGCCGGATCTGCTCGGCATCGCCGATCGCGTCGGCGCCGCGCGCGATGGTGCCCGAGATCGGACAGGTCTCGACCCGCCGTCCGTCGGAACGCACGAACATTTCCGGCGAGGCCGACACCAGAAATTCGCCGTCGCCGAGGTTCATCAGCGCGCCATAGGGCGATGGGTTGATCCGGCACAGCCGCTGGAACACTTCCGCAGGCGAACGTTCGCAGGGTTCGGCGAAGAGTTGCCCCGGCACCGCCTCAAACAGGTCGCCGCGCGCGAATGCCGCGCGCGCGACCTCGACGGTCGCCTGATATTCACCGGGCCCGTGATCGGCAAAACCCTGCCGCGGCGATTTGGCGTAGACGCTTACCGCGGTGTCGCGCGGCAGGCCCGACGTCGACTTGTCCTTCCAGGCGAAATCGTAGCTCAGCACCACGCCGCGGCCGGTGGCGCGGTCATAGGCGAGGATACGGTCCGGCACATACAGCACGATGTCGCGCTGGTCGCTTTCTCGCGCGCGCTTCTGCACCAAATCCTCGATCTGGAACACGAGATCATAGGCAAAGGCGCCGAACAGGCCGAGCATCGGATCGTCATTGGCGGACAGCGCAGCGACGAGATCGCGCACCAGCGACATCACGCTGGCGCGGCGGGTACGCTGGTCTTCGTCGACCGGCGCTGCCCCCCGGATAATGTGACCGGCCAGGCGCGTCGCGCTCTTCTGCGAAATGACGACGCAGGGTTCGCGCAGCGCGTCGCCGAGAAACGCGATCAGCACCTCGCCGCGCGCATTCAGCGCCGTCAGCGAGAAGTCGGCGCCAAACGTTTCCAGCACCAGCGGCGGATCGGAAAAGCCGAGGTCGAAACTCTCGTAGCGGCCGGGCACCGTGGTGCCCGAGGACAGCACCACGCCGCGACGGCGATCGAGCAGGTCGATCAGGTCGTCGAGCCGCTTGGCATTGCCGGTGAACTGCTCGACCGCCCGCGACACCACGAGGCCGCCGCGGGTCCGGTATTCGCTGTGTTCCGGCAGGGAGAAGGCTGTCCTGTTCATGTGATCCTCTTACGAAACTTGGGGAGGGAGCGCCACACGGGACAAACGAAGGGCAAATGGATAAACCGTCGCTCGCACTGCGATGGCGACCCTTGACGATTTTTGAAAATGAAATCGCACCGGCCACCTCTTTAAGAGGTGCGCCACCAAAGACGGGATGGGCTGATAACGGTGTTCATGAGGCCTAAACACCATCCGCCGGGCGCCCTGTCAAGGGATCGGCCGGGTGGAGGCGGCAGGACTGCCGCCCATCTTTTGGGGTTTGAAAGGGCGAAAATACGCGTAGCATTCACCCAAGCAGCGGCGGGCAAACCACGCGAAATGACAGGAGGCAAGGCATGTCGATCCAGGGTCTGGGATATGCCGGGTTCGGGTCTGACAACCTCGAGGACTGGCGGCAGTTCGGGACCGGCCTCGTCGGCTTGCAGGCGGTCGAGCGCGGCAATTCGCTGCTCGCGTTCCGGATGGACGATCGCAAACAGCGCATCGTCATCGACCGCGCGATGGGCGACGGGACGCGTTTCTTCGGCTGGGAGGTCGCGGACGCCGCGACGCTGGACGCACTGGCGGCCCGGCTGGAACAGGCCGGCATACCCGTTGCGGCCGAACCGCAGACGCTGGCCGATGCCAGGCGCGTCCGCCGCCTGATTTCATTCCGCGACCCCGCCGGCAACCGGCTCGAGGCATTCTACGGCGCCGAGATCGACGAAATGCCGTTCAGCCCGGGACGCTCGATCTCCGGCTTTCGCACCGGCCCGCTTGGGCTCGGCCACGCGGTGCTGACGGTCGAAAACATCGACCCGATGATGGCGTTCTATGTCGACGTGCTCGGCTTCGGGCTTTCCGACTACATCGAAAAGCCGTTCCGCGCCTATTTCTTCCACGTCAACGCCCGTCATCACAGCCTGGCGCTGATCGAGACCGGCACCAACGGCATGCACCACCTGATGGTCGAACTGTTTTCGCTCGACGATGTCGGCCAGTGCTACGACATCGCACAGACCCAAACCGACCGCGTCGGCGTCACGCTCGGCCGGCACACCAACGATTTCATGACCTCGTTCTACGCCAAGACGCCGTCGTCCTTCATGATCGAATGCGGTTGGGGCGGCCGCGAGATCGACACGGCAACATGGCAGCCGGTCGAAATGCATGACGGCCCGAGCCTGTGGGGACACGAACGGGTCTGGCTGCCGCCGAAAGATCGCGAGATCGCGCGCGAGATGCGAATGCATGCCGCAGCCAGCGGCCTGCGCGCCCCGGTGCAGGTGATGGAAGGCAATTACAAGCTGATGTCGGGCACCTGCGCGTGGTGGGACGGGGTGAAGCAATAGCGCTGAGGCAGCGCACTTATTCTCGCACGTAGCGGAGGTCGATCGCGCCCTCCTCCTCGTTCATCCAGCGGTCGTGCGCCTCAAAACCGTGCTTCTCGTAGAATTTGCGAGCTGAACGGTTTTCCTCGAACACATCGAGCGTGATGCGTCCGGGCAGGTTCGTGATCACAGAGGTGAGCAGCATCGAGCCGATACCGAGGTGCTGGTGCGCCGGACCGACAAAGAGCTGATCGACATGCCGGTCGACCAGCGCAATGAAGCCGGCCATCGCACCATCGGCGTCGAACGCGCCTTGCGTCCACGTCCATTCCGGGAATTTGGTCGCGTACCAGGCCTCGACCTCGGCCAGCGAATACGACCAGTTCATGAACCGATAGGCGATCAGGCAGGCGCTGTAATGCACCAGGCTGACCGCTTCAATATCTGAACCTTCGAGCGGCCGGAACGTCAGCCGCGGCTCGCTCGACGCACTCACCCCAGATGCTTCCTGAAAAAATCCGTCGCCCTGCCCCAGGCCAGCTCAGCGGCCTCGCGGTCATGCACGGACTGCCTCTGTTCGTTGACGAAGGCGTGCTCGGCGTCATAGCGAAACAGCTCGAGCGACTTGCCGGCGGCCTTCATCGCCTTTTCGAAACCGTCGACCAGCGCCGGTGTGCACCAGTCGTCCTTGTTGGCGAAATGGGCCTGCAGCGGAATCTTCACGTCCGCAGGCTTCGCCGCCGCTTCCGGCGGGATGCCGTAGAATACCACGCCGGCCGCGAGCTCCGGCACCTTGACGGCGCCGATGATGGTGACGGCACCGCCGAGGCAGAAGCCGGTGAGGCCGACCTTGGCGCCGTTCTTGGAGAGATACTGCGCGGCGCCGCGCACGGTCTGCGTGGTGGCGTCCATGAAATCCAGCGAGTTCATCTCTTTGCCGGCCGCATCGATGTCGTGATACGGCACCACCTTCCCCTTGTAGAGATCGGGCGCCAGCGCGTCGAAGCCCGCCACCGCGAAGCGGTCGCACAGGCCCCTGATCTGGTCGGACAGCCCCCACCACTCCTGGATCACGACCACGCCCGGCGCGTTGCCGCGCGCGGCATTGGCGAGATAGCCGTTGGCGTCCTTGCCGTCCGGGCGCTTGAAGCTGATGCTGGTACCCATGATTTCCTCCGGATGTTTCTGGCTGGTTGGCCGCTATTTTGTCCGCTGGGGCGCGCGGATGCAATGCACTACCCCGTCATCGCGAGCCAACGGGGCGCGCCTTCGCGCGACCCGTTGGCTCGCAATAACGGAAGGCAACAAAAAAGCCCCCGCGGGGGCTTTTCCGAATTCGAAGACGAAGCCGTGATCAGTGGGCGTTGGCCCAGACCTTCTTCTTGGTGAAGTACAGCAGGCCCGAGAGCAGGATCAGGAACACGAACACCTGCAGGCCCATCTGCTTGCGCGCCTCCATGTGCGGCTCGGCGGCCCACATCAGGAACGTGGTGACGTCCTTGGCGTACTGCGCAACGGTGGCCGGCGCGCCGTCGTCATAGGTCACCTGGCCGGCGCTGAGCGGATTCGGCATCTTGATGGCATGGCCGGGGAAATACTTGTTGTAGTAGGAACCCTCCGGCAGCGTGAAGCCGGCCGGGGGATTTTCCTCGAAGCCCTGCAGGACCCCGGCAACGTAGTCCGGGCCCTGTTCCTGATACTGGCTGAAGAAGTCGATGATGAACATCGGGAAGCCGCGCTTGTAGGAACGCGCCTTGGTGATCAGCGACAGGTCCGGCGGATAGGCGCCGCCGTTGGCCGCGCGTCCCGCCTGCTCGTTCGCGAACGGCGACGGGAAGTAATCGGCGGGCCGTCCCGGCCGGTCGAACATGTCGCCGGCATCGTTCGGACCGTCCTTGATCTTGTATTCCGACGCGAACGCTGCCGCCTGCGCCACCGAATAACCGGGGCCGCCGGCGTCGGCGAGATTCCGGAACGCGATGTAGGACAGGCTGTGGCAGGCCGAGCAGACTTCCTTGTAGACCTTCAAGCCACGCTGCAATGAGCCGCGATCGAACTTGCCCATCGGGCCGGCGAACGACCACTTCTGGGCGGGCGGCGAGTCCGAATGTTCCTCGGCGCGGGCGTTCTGCACGCTGCCGGCGAACACGCTGCCGGCGACGACGAGCGCGATCGCGATCGATGCCATCACCTTGCCGCCCGACTTCGCCAGCACGTCTTCGGCGATCGAATTCGGCACCGGACGCGGCTTCTCGATCCGGCTCAACAGCGGCAGCAGGATCAGGAAATAGGCGAAGTAGCAGAAGGTCAGGATACGGCCGGCGATCACGTAGATGCCTTCCGGCGGCTGCGCGCCGAGATAGCCGAGCAGGACGCAGACGACGACGAAGATCCAGAAGAACTGCTTGGCCAGCGGGCGATATTTCGACGAGCGGGTTTTCGCGTTGTCGAGCCAAGGCAGGAATGCCAGCACGACGATCGCGCCGAACATCCCGACGACACCGGCGAGCTTGTTCGGAATCGAACGCAGGATCGCGTAGAACGGCAGGTAATACCATTCCGGTACGATGTGCGCGGGCGTCACGCCTGGATTGGCCGGGATGTAGTTGTCGGCGTCGCCGAGGTAGTTCGGCATGTAGAAGATGAACCAGGCGAAGAACAGCATGAAGCAGGAGACGCCGAACGCATCCTTGATGGTCGCGTAGGGCGTGAAAGGCACGGTGTCCTTTTCGGTCTTCGCTTCGACGCCGGCCGGATTGTTCTGGCCCGCGACGTGCAGCGCCCAGACGTGCAGCACGACCACGCCGGCGATCACGAACGGCAGCAGGTAGTGCAGCGAGAAGAAGCGGTTCAGCGTCGGGTTGCCAACCGAATAGCCGCCCCACAGCAAGGTCACGATGCTCTCGCCGAAATACGGCACGGCCGAGAACAGGTTGGTGATGACGGTGGCGCCCCAGAAGCTCATCTGGCCCCAAGGCAGCACGTAACCCATGAAGCCCGTGGCCATCATCAGGAGGTAGATGATGACGCCGAGGATCCAGAGCACTTCGCGCGGCTCCTTGTACGACCCGTAATAGAGGCCGCGGAACATGTGGATGTAGACGGCGAGGAAGAACATCGAGGCGCCGCTGGCGTGAATATTACGCAGCAGCCAGCCGTAATTGACGTCGCGGACCAGGAGTTCGACCGACTTGAAGGCCAAATCGGCATGCGGCGTGTAGTGCATCGCCAGGATCACGCCGGTCAGGATCTGCACGCCCAGCATCATCGAAAGGATGGCGCCGAAGGTCCACCAGTAGTTCAGGTTACGCGGCGTCGGATACGCCACGAACGAGGAATGCATGAGTCCCAAAATCGGGAGGCGCCGTTCGATCCACTTCAAGGCAGGATTGGTCGGCTGGAAATCGGATGGTCCGCTCATTGATGCGATCCTGAGGAAGTAAGACGACGCGACGGGTTAAGGGGCCTCGGACGGATGTCCGAGCCCTTAGCCGATCTGGATTTTGCTATCGGAAACGAATGCGTAGGGCGGTACCGGCAAATTGGCCGGCGCGGGCCCCTGGCGAATACGACCCGAGGACTCGTACTGCGAGCCATGGCAGGGGCAGAAGAAGCCGTCGTAATTGCCCTCATGGGCGATCGGGATACAGCCGAGATGGGTGCAGATGCCGATCACGACCAGCCACTGGTCGTGGCCTTCCTTGACCCGTGATTGATCGGTCGCCGGATCCGGCAGGCTCGAAACCGGCACGCTGCGGGCCTCGTCAATCTGCTTCTTGGTGCGGTGGCTGATATAGATCGGCTTGCCGCGCCAGAACACCTTGATGTCCTGTCCTTCGGCGATCGGGGCCAGGTCGACCTCGATCGGCGCACCGGCCGCAATGGTCGAGGCGTCTGGATTCATCTGGGAAACCAGCGGCCACACGGTGGCAGCTGCGCCGACGGCGGCGACGGCTCCCGTTGCAACAAAAAGGAAATCACGGCGTGTCGGATGGTCCGCCGAAGACGCTGTCGTCACGATTCCAAGCCCTTTCTCATCTGCAGCCAGCGGAACCGCCCCGGAGACGCAGAAAGCGCGCCCGGAAGAGGCTGCCGGCGCCCGCGGCCCCCGCGGCGGCAGAACGACCGCTTTATCCCCGCCGAACAGGGGGAACATGCAGTCCAGAATCGTTCTATTGGCACCCTTGCCGGACGAGCGCAAGCCCGCTATCGGCTCACGACGGTGCAATGCACTAAATCCGCGACGGGCCGTGATTTATTGGCGACATTCGTCGGACGCCGAGGGGCAAAGACCGCCCTGCGCCCGCGGCAGTGGATGGCTCCACCTTCGTCGGATTCGGGCGAATCCCGGGGCGCTCACGGTTTACCGAGAAGGCTGGAAATGTGTACTGACGGGGTCCCACCTGCTATGGTTTTGTTCATGACAAAAGAGCAGGTCAAAGAGGTTCTGGATCGCGTTCTGACCTGGCCGCGGGAGCGGCAGGAAGACGCCGCTCAAATGCTCCTCGCACTGGAAGCGCGCGAAGGTGAGCTTTATCACCCGGATGACGACGAATGGGCCTCGATCCAGGAGGGTTTCGCCCAGGCGAAGCGGGGTGAGGTAGTGTCGGCAGAAGAAATCTCGGCATTGTTCAAACCGCGCGGTTCATGACGCTCCGGTTTACGCCGCGCGCACGGGACGATCTTCGGGAGATCATGGAATATATCGCGAAAGAAAATCCGGCTGCGGCTGACCGGGTGGGTCGGGCGATTTTCGACACGACCGCACTCATCGCTGCACGGCCTTACCTCGGAATTCGTAACGCGAAAGCCCCGGAATTGCGCAGCCGCCTCGTCACGCGATATCCGTACCGTATCCATTATTTCGTTGAGAATACCGATGTCTGGATCGTTCACATCCGGCATTCCTCGCGGCCCCCCCTGGATAAGCCAATCTAGTTCGAATGCACCTCGCCCTCTTCCAGCCCGACATCCCCCAGAACACCGGGACTATCCTGCGCCTGTGCGCTTGCCTGGACGTGTCTGCTCATATCATCGAGCCGGCGGGTTTTCCGGTGTCCGACCGGCATTTCCGCCGGGCGGGAATGGACTATCTCGACCAGGTGTCCATTACCCGTCATGACTCATGGTCAAAATTCGAGCAATGGCGTAACGAGGCGAGCCTGCGGCTGGTGCTGTTCACGACCAAGGGCGCCGGTTCCTATCTGGATTACCGCTACGGCCGGGACGATGTCCTGCTGTTCGGGCGGGAATCTGCAGGCGTTCCCGACGAGGTCGCCGGCGTTGCCGATGCGCGGCTGGTGATCCCGATCAAGCCGGGTTTGCGCTCGCTCAATGTGGCCATGGCGGCCGCCATGGCATTGGGCGAGGCGCTGCGGCAGACCGGTTCCGCGATCCAGCACTAGCGCGGTCCAAGGAGAGACGGTGAGCTACGCGGTCAAAGAGATTTTCCTGACCCTGCAGGGCGAAGGCGCACATGCCGGCCGTGCGGCGGTATTTTGCCGTTTTTCCGGCTGCAACCTCTGGAGCGGGCGCGAACAGGACCGCGCTACCGCCACCTGCCGGTTTTGCGACACCGACTTTGTCGGCACCGACGGCACGCTGGGCGGCCGCTACGCTTCCGCCGACGCACTCGCCGACACCATCGCCGCGCAATGGACCGGAGAGAACACCAACCGTTACGTCGTGCTGACCGGCGGCGAGCCGTTGCTGCAGGTCGACACGGCTTTCATCGACGCGCTGCATGCGCGCGGCTTTGCGATCGGCATCGAGACCAACGGCACCATCGAACCACCCGACGGGATGGATTGGGTCTGCGTCAGCCCGAAGGCCGGCGCCGGCCTCGTGGTGCGCCGCGGACATGAATTGAAGCTGGTCTATCCGCAGGCCGATGCTGCACCAGAGGATTTCGCAGGCCTCGCCTTCGAGCGTTTCTCGCTGCAACCGATGGATGGGCCTGACGTGATCGAGAACACTGCACGCACGGTGGATTATTGCCTGCGGCATCCGCAATGGCGGCTCAGCCTGCAGACACACAAGACACTCGGCATCAGATAGGATTTTGGACTTTCACGATGTGGGAATTGACGAAATCGTTTCGCTTTGAAGCCGCGCATTCGCTGCGGGGAACGACGTTTGGCGCGGCCAGCGAGGAAATCCACGGCCACTCGTTCCGCGCCGAGGTCAGCGTGCGCGGCACGCCCGATCCCGCGACCGGCATGGTGCTCGATCTCGGCCTGCTCGAACGCAGCATGGCCGAGGTGCAGAAGACGCTCGACCACAAGCTTCTGAACAAGATCGAGGCGCTGGGGGTGCCGACGCTGGAAAATATCTCGCGCTTCATCTGGGAACGGGTGCAGCACGCCGGCAAAATTACCCGCGTCAGCGTTCACCGCGACAGTTGCAACGAGAGCTGCACTTACTTCGGGCCGCAGGCTTAGTTTCACATCCGTCATTGCGAGGAGCGCAAGCGACGAAGCAATCCAGTTTCTTCGACATTTATGGATTGCTTCGCTACGCTCGCAATGACGACAAGATACGGATCGACCACATGGATTTGCCCGTCATCGAGGATCGAAAAGCGCGCGCCAGAGTCTGGTTCGAGGCATTGCGCAACGACATCTGCTTAGCCTTCGAGCGGCTGGAAGACGACGCGCCCACCTCGCTCTACCCGGGCGAGGCCGGACGTTTCGAGCGCACGCCGTGGGACCGCACCGATCACACCGGCACCAAGGGCGGCGGCGGGGTGATGTCGATCATGCGCGGGCGACTGTTCGAAAAGGTCGGCGTGCACTGTTCCACCGTGCACGGCGAATTCGCCCCGGAATTCCGCGCGCAGATTCCGGGCGCCGCCGACGATCCGAGGTTCTGGGCATCGGGCATTTCACTGATCGCGCATCTGCACAATCCGCACGTGCCGGCGGTGCACATGAATACCCGCTTCGTCGTCACCACCAAGGCGTGGTTCGGCGGCGGCGCCGACCTGACGCCGGTTCTCGACCGGCGGCGCACCCAGCAAGACCCGGACACAGAGGCCTTTCATCAGGCGATGAAGGAGGCCTGCACCGGGGCGAACGGCGTTGCCGATTACGACAAATACAAGAAATGGTGCGACGAATATTTCTACCTGCCGCATCGCAAGGAAGCCCGCGGCGTCGGCGGCATTTTCTACGACTGGCACGACTCCGGCGACTGGGATGCCGACCTCGATTTTACCCGGGACGTCGGCCGGGCCTTCCTGAAGATCTATCCGGAACTGGTGCGGCGCAATTTCGCACTTCCCTGGGATGCCGCCGACCGCGAGGAACAATTGATCCGGCGCGGCCGCTATGTCGAGTTCAACCTGCTCTACGACCGTGGCACCATCTTTGGCCTCAAGACCGGCGGCAACGTCGATTCAATTCTGTCGTCGATGCCCCCCGAAGTGAAATGGCCTTGATTGGCTGTCATGACAGACCGGTAGTCTGGGATTCGCGTCATGCAAATCCCAAGAAAAATCCCAGGAGCAGTTCATGGATGTGAAGCCAGGCGATGTGGTCATTCTGAAGTCGGGCGGCCATCCGCTCAGCGTGGTCGAAGTCAACGAGACCAGCGCCGCGTGCGTATGGATGGGTAACGAGGGCGATCTGTTTCGCGAGACGCTGCCGCTGGTGGTGCTCGAGCTAGCGGAACCCGAAGCGTCCGACGACGAGGACGAAGAAGACGAAGAGGATGAAGACGAAGAAGACGAGGAAGAAGACGAAGACGAGGACAAGAAAAAGAAGAAGTAAGGACCTTGATGTCGCCCGGCATTTGCCTTGCCCGGCGACATCGTTCAGCGGAATTGGACCCGGCGCGCCAGATTTGATATGCGCGGGGACCCGGCCGCCCCCTCTCCTCGTCCATGCGTCCGGTCGTGAAATGGCTTGAAGACAAATGGCTTGGAGACGAATGGCTTGGCGAGCATGACGAAACTGCCCCGCGCGATGCTGATCGACATGGATGACACCATCCTGTCGGCCTATGGCCGCCCCGAAATCGCCTGGAACCAGATCGCCGCCGAGTTCGCCGACGAATACGGACCGCTGTCACCGCAACAGGTCGCGACAGCCGTGCTCACTTCCGCACGCAAATTCTGGTCGGCTGCCGGGGCCGAATGGCGGCTGAAGCTGGACGAAGCGCGGCGCATCGTCGTCGCAGACGGATTTGCAGCGCTTGCCGCCGGCGGCCACGCATTACCGTCGGATCTGGCGGCGCGGCTCGCCAACCGCTTCACCACTTTTCGCGAAGAGGCGATGTTCGTGTTCCCCGGCGCGCATGACGCCATCGACGCGCTCAAGGCGCGCGGCGTCAAGCTGGCGCTGGTGACCAACGGCGCCGCCGAGACCCAGCGCGCCAAGGTCGAGCGCTTCGAGCTGACCCACCGCTTCGACCACATCCAGATCGAAGGCGAGCATGGCTTCGGCAAGCCGGAAGAGCGTGCCTATCTGCATGCCATGCAGGCGCTCGGCGTCACCGCGCAGGACACCTGGATGATCGGCGACAATCTGGAATGGGAAGTCGTGGCGCCGCAGCGTCTCGGCATCTATGCGATCTGGATCGACGTCCATGGCGACGGCCTGCCGGTGGAATCCGCCGTCAGGCCCGACCGCACCATCCGTTCGCTGACGGAATTGGTGCCGGCCGAGCCCAGGTGAATCATCGCAGCGCCACCGAGATCATCACCAGACCGCCCGTGATCACGGCGGCATCGAGGATCGCGGTGTGAATATGCACCGGCATGCGCTCGACAAAGGCTTTTGCAAGAAACGCCCCGGGGATCGCGACGGCGCCGATCAGCAGCGCAAAGGCCAGCACCTGCGCCGTGATAACGCCGGCCAGACCGAACACTGAAATCTTGACGGCACTGGTTGCAAGCGAAATCACAGCGTCGGTCGCGATCACCGCGGCCCCTTCGAGTCCCGCCGCCATCAGCAATGACAGCAGAATCACGCCGGAGCCGGAGGTGCCGCCGACCACGACGCCGTACCCGACCGCGCTCGCCGCCAATCCAGCATCGCCGATCCTGATATCGCGGCGCTTGGCGAGGCGCCGCAGCGGCACGCTCAGGATCAGCATGCTGCCGATCACCACCGCAGC
This sequence comes from Hyphomicrobiales bacterium, assembly GCA_038244925.1. GTDB lineage: Bacteria > Pseudomonadota > Alphaproteobacteria > Rhizobiales > Xanthobacteraceae > Bradyrhizobium. The sequence continues at coordinate 11,672 of JBBRSX010000022.1, forward strand.
ACCAGCACCGCTCAGCCGCGTATAGCCGTAAGCGCCGAGCGCCGTCGTGAGGATAGCCGCCGATACCACGATCAGCGCCCGGCGACGGTCCGCAAAGCGGATGTAGGCCACGAAGCGGCTGAGATTGGTGAAGATCGAGGAGATCGCGATGATCGGCACCACTGGTTCCGCGCCGATCAACGGCACCAGCACCAGCGGCATCAGCGCGCCGGTGCCATACCCCGCGAGGCCGCCGATGACGGAGGCAAACAGCGCGACGCCCGCAACCAACAGCAGTTGAGCCACTGAGATGTCGGCGAAGCCGGAAAGAATATTCACAACCGATGATCGCGATTGAAACGCGTGACGGTGTGGTCGGCAATCGCGGCAAGCGCGGCTGGCTCCAGCGGGAAATCCGCCGCCAGCCAGGCGTCTTCCGCTGATGTCAGCACGTGGCCGAGCGCGGGCCCTTCGGCAATGCCGCGGGAAATGAAATCGGCCGCTTTCAACGGAAATTTCGGTGCGCTCCAGCGCTGCGGCAGATTTGCGAATTCGCGCCAATAATTCTCGTCATGACTTCCGCTCGCGCGCGCCCATGCCAGCATCAAACGGTCGCGATATTGCTCCGCGCCGAGCCGATAGAGCCGCCGCCGCGCCCTCGCCTCGTCCATGAAGCCCAGCCGCCACCAGCGGTGGCCCATGGAATCCAGCGTTTTGGCTTCCGCGTTGGAAAGACGTAACCGCGCGGCGACACGCTTGGCATCCTCGGTCACGGCAACGGTGAGCGCCGCCAACCGGCGCACCGCATGCGGGGCCAGCCCCAGCGTCCGCTCTGCCGCCATCATCGCCGCGAACGGCCCGGTATAGGTGACGCCGCCGACAATCGTCAGCAGCAGACCGGCATCCGCCATCGCCGCGACCGCCGCCGCGGCACCGTCCGCGACCAGCAACTTGAGCATCTCCATCCGCACACGTTCGGCAGACAGGCTCGAAAGCCCCGCGCGCCCGCCGATGCAGGCGAGATAACCGGCGCGATCGGGCTCACCCGCGCCATAGGCGGCATGGATGCGGAAGAACCTGAGGATGCGCAGATAATCCTCCGCGATCCGCTGGTGGGCGTCGCCGATGAAGCGCACGCGTCTGGCCGCGATATCGGCAAGCCCGCCGACGTGATCGTGCACGACGCCCTCGGCATCGACGGAAAGCCCGTTGATGGTGAAGTCGCGCCGCTCAGCGTCGCGGACCCAGTCGCGACCGAACGCAACCTTGGCCTTGCGGCCGTAGGTTTCGGTGTCCTCGCGCAAGGTCGTGACCTCGAACGGCTGCGCGTCGACCACCAGCGTCACGGTGCCGTGGTCGATGCCGGTCGGCACGCATTTGATGCCGGCGGCTTTCGCGCGGCGCACGACTTCGTCAGGGACCGCCGTGGTCGCGATGTCGATATCGCCGGGCGAAATCTTCAGCAGCGCGTTGCGGACGGCGCCGCCGACGACGCGGGCTTCCTCGCCGTGGCCGTTGAGCAGCGCGAGCACGCGCGCAGCCGGACCTGATGTCAGCCAGGGCGCATCTTTGAGCACACGCACCTCGCTCATTTTTCGGTTCCGGGAACGAACTTGCCGTTCTCGATATGGGCGGGACTGTAGGTCGAATCCGGCGGCGCGCCGGAGAAATGCGCCAGCAGCACGAAGCTGACCACGACCAGCAGCAACGATCCCAGCACCAGCTTGGCGAGCAGATGCGCCGGCCAGGAAGACGAGGCCGTCACGCCGGAACGGGTGGCAATCAGGAAAATGGCATAGGCCGCGAACGGGATCAGGAAAATTCCGACTTCGGTCAATACCGGACGGATCATGAGAGATAAATCCGCTCATACAACACGCGCAGGATGCCCGCGGTCGCGCCCCAGATGTAACGCTCGGCATACGGCATGGCGTAATAGGAGCGCTCAATGCCGCGGAATTCCTTGGCATGGATCTGGTGGTTCTCGGGGTTCATCAGGAACGCCAGCGGCACCTCGAAGGCGTCGACCACCTCGCCCTCGTTGATCGTTAGCGTGAAGCCCGGTTTGACCCGCGCCACCGTCGGCAGGATGCGAAACCCGAACGCCGTTCCGTAGAGATCGAGATAGCCGACCGGCTCGACGAAGTCGCGTTTGAGGCCGACTTCCTCCATGGCTTCGCGCAAAGCGGCATCGAGCGGAGAAGCATCTGTCGCGTCGATCTTGCCGCCGGGAAACGAAATCTGGCCGGCATGGCTCGACAGATGCGGCGAGCGCTGCGTCAGCAACACGGTCGGCTCGGGATGATCGACCACCGGGATCAGCACGGCCGCGGGCCGCACCGGCTGCTCGCGCGCGACGATCTCCAGCATGCGATCGTTGCCGGTGTCGCCGGTCTTGGGAATGATATTGGGATCGATCAGACCGGGCGGCACCTCGAAATTCAGCCGCGCCGCGCTGCGCGCGAAAAATTCCGCCGAGCCGATCGTGGCCGCTTCCATCTTCTTCAGCATCGGCTCGTTCAAAGCGCGTCCCTCACCTGCTTCGCATCCGCCATCGCAAAGAACGCGCCGCCGGATTCGACCCCGAACATCGGTTCGCCATCGACCACCCGCTCTTCCCCCATGTCAACCAGATCGTAATAAAGCGCACGGGTAACCTTGGCCCAGAGGTCAGATCGGACGTGCAGATAGGGCGTCAGCCCGCCATCAGCCGCCATAACGAATCGCAGGCGATGTCGATCATCGCACGGCACCCAGTCGTCGACATTGGTGCGGAAGCGCAATAGCCGGCCGCGATCGCCGGCCTCGGTCTGCATCTCGACCGCCATGAACGGCGCGTCGTCGACGCGGATGCCGACCTTCTCCACCGGGGTCACGAGAAAGTGCTTGCCGTCCTCGCGCTTCAGGATGGTCGAAAACAGCCGCACCAGCGCCGGCCGCCCGATCGGCGTGCCCATGTAGAACCAGGTCCCGTCAGCAGCGATTCGCATGTCGAGGTCGCCGCAGAACGGCGGATTCCACAAATGCACCGGCGGCAGCCCTTTTCCGGCTGCGGTGCCGTTGACGGCTTCCCGCGCGGCGACGGTGAGGCCTTCAAGTTTGTTGCCTTCGGGCGTCTCGCCGCTGGTCTGCCCTTGCTTCGCCATTGTTTGCCCTGACTTTGACTAGCCTTGATCTGGCACGATTGGTGCAGGTCTTCCGGTATCGTTTCCGGATGATTTGCGCCCGTATTATTCCGGGTCAAGTCGCCACAACGTGATGCCGTTCATACCCCGAAATACCGATAATGTGGGGATAGTTTAATTCAACGAATACGCGGCCTTTGCATAGGTTTAGCATGAGGTTCGTGGCATGACGACGCAACCGGCGGTGTCATGAAGCGGTTAAGGAGAGAGACATGGCGAGCGCAGACGGTGTCGAGAAACTCGAGGACGCGATCGTCCGTTCCGCGGAACAGGTCGCCGGCCAGATCCGCGCCGCCAAGGAGGCGATCTCCACCGTCATCTTCGGCCAGGACCGGGTGATCGAAAACACCCTTGTAACGATCCTGTCTGGCGGTCACGCGCTGCTGATCGGGGTTCCCGGGTTGGCCAAGACCAAGCTGGTCGAAACGCTCGGCATCACGCTTGGCCTCGACGCCAAGCGCATCCAGTTCACGCCGGACCTGATGCCGTCGGATATTCTGGGCGCCGAGGTGCTGGACGAAAGCAATTCCGGCAAACGCTCGTTCCGCTTCATCGCAGGCCCTGTCTTCGCCCAGCTTCTGATGGCCGACGAAATCAACCGCGCCAGCCCGCGCACCCAGTCGGCGCTGCTGCAGGCCATGCAGGAACAGCACATCACGGTTGCCGGCGCGCGGCATGATCTCCCAAAACCGTTCCACGTGCTGGCGACGCAAAACCCGCTCGAGCAGGAAGGCACCTATCCGCTTCCGGAAGCCCAACTCGACCGCTTCCTGATGGAGATCGACGTCGACTATCCCGATCGCGACGCCGAGCGCCGCATCCTGTTTGAGACCACCGGCGCGGAAGAAACCGTCGCCAAGGCATCGATGAACGCGGAGATCCTGATCGCCGCGCAACGGCTGGTGCGCCGGCTGCCGGTCGGCGACAGCGTGGTCGAGGCCATTCTGTCGCTGGTGCGCGCCGCGCGTCCCAATCCCGACGCGGACTCGGAAAAGCTGATCGCCTGGGGACCGGGTCCGCGCGCCAGCCAGTCGCTGATGCTGGCGGTTCGCGCCCGCGCACTGCTCGATGGCCGTCTCGCGCCCTCGATCGACGACGTGCTCGATCTCGCCGAACCCGTTCTCAAGCACCGCATGGCGCTGACCTTCTCGGCGCGCGCCGAGGGACGCACCATTCCCGACGTGATCAGGCAATTGAAGGCGAAGATTGGTTGATGGCCGCAGAGATCAAGCAGCCAAACAGGGAGATTTTAGCGATCCGACGTGCCGATGGCGAAAGCCGAACGCTCGCCGCATCGCTGCCCCGTCTCGTGCTTGAAGCCCGCCGCATCGCCGCCAACGTCACTCACGGCCTGCATGGCCGGCGCCGCGCCGGCTCCGGCGAAAGTTTCTGGCAATATCGCCGCTTCGTCTCAGGCGAGCCGTCGCAGAACGTCGACTGGCGCCGCTCGGCGCGCGACGATCATCTCTATGTCCGCGAGCAGGAATGGGAAGCCGCGCACACTGTTTGGCTGTGGCCCGACCGTTCGCCCTCGATGGCCTTTGCCTCCAAGACGGCGCGCGACAGCAAGCTGGAGCGCGGCCTGATCGTGACCTTCGCACTGGCGGAGCTGCTGGTCGCCGGCGGCGAACGCGTCGGCATTCCCGGCCTGATGAATCCGACCGCCAGCCGCAGCGTGATCGACAAGATGGCGCAGGCTATGCTGCACGACGACGCGGCGCGCAGCAGCCTGCCGCCGTCCTTTGTGCCGTCGGCGCTGGCCGAAATCGTGGTGCTGTCCGACTTCTGGTCGCCGATGCCTGAAATCAGGACCACGCTGGCCGGCCTGTCCGCTTCCGGCGCGCACGGCACGCTGGTTCAGGTGGTCGATCCCGCGGAAGAAACCTTTCCCTATTCCGGCCGGGTCGAATTCGTCGAGCCTGAGAGCGGCGGCGTCATCACCGCGGGCCGCGCCGAGAGCTGGGCGCAGGATTACGTCGCGCGCGTAGCATTGCATCGCGACGAGATTCGCAACGAGACCAACAAGCTCGACTGGCTGTTCTCGACCCACACCACCAGCCGCTCCGCCGCAGAACTGCTGCTGTTCCTGCATTCGGGAATGATGGTAAGCAAGGGCGGCGCGCGCTCTACTGTGAAGGCGGGACGAAGCGCATGATCGCAGGGCTCCCCCTCACCTTCGCCGAACCGTTTCTGCTGCTGGGCCTGTTGAGCCTGCCGGTGCTGTGGTGGCTGCTGCGCGTGATGCCGCCGCGGCCGAAGCGCATCGAGTTTCCGCCGACGCGGCTGTTGTTCGACATCAAGCCCAAGGAAGAAACCCCGTCGCGGACGCCGTGGTGGCTGACCGCATTGCGCCTGATGGCCGCAGCCCTGGTCATTCTCGCCGCCGCGGGCCCGATCTGGAATCCGCAGACCGGCGTCGGCGGCAGCAAGGCGCCGCTGCTGATCCTGCTCGACGACGGCTGGAGTGCGGCTTCGAGCTGGGACACCCGGATCAAGGCCGCTGACGAACTGATCGCCAATGCCGACAACGACCGCCGCGGCGTCGCGCTGATTCCGTTGTCCGAACCGGCGCGCGACATCACGCTGATGCCCGGCGGCACCGCGCGGGTCGCGTTGCGGCAGCTGGCGCCAAAGCCTTATTCGATCGATCGCGTCGAAACGCTGGCTTCGATCGAGCGGTTTCTCAAGGCCACCGGCGATGCCGAAATCGCCTGGCTCTCCGACGGCATCGACACCGGGCGCGGCACGGAATTTCTCGAAGGCCTCGGCAAGACCATCGGCGATCGCAAGCTGACGGTGTTCGAGGGCGGCGCGTCTCCGGCGCTGGCGCTGGTCGCCGCCGAAAACGCCGCGGCCAAGATGATCGTGAAGGTGCTGCGCACCACCAGCGGCATCGCGTCGGGCGTGGTACGCGCCATCGACGCCAAGGGTTCGCCGATCGGCGAGGCGCGTTATGCGTTCGGGTTGCAGGATCGCGAAACCGAAGCCGCGTTCGATCTGCCGGTCGAACTGCGCAACGACATCGCGCGGCTGGAAATATCCGGCGAACGATCGGCCGGCGCGGTGCAACTGCTCGACAAGCGCTGGCGGCGGCGCGCCGTCGGCGTCGTCACCGGTGCGACCAACGATACCGCGCAGCCGCTACTGGCCTCGACCTTCTATCTGACCCGCGCGCTGTCGCCATTCGCCGATGTGCGGCTGGGCGATCGCGGCGCGCCACAACAGGTGATCGCGCAATTCCTCGATCAGCGGCTGCCGATGATCGTGCTGGCGGATGTCGGCACGCTGTCGCCGGAAATCCGTGAGCGTCTCAACGCATGGATCGATCAGGGCGGTGTGCTGGTACGCTTCGCCGGTCCCCGTCTCGCACAGGCCGATGATGATCTGGTGCCGGTGAAACTGCGTCGTGGCGGCCGCACCCTCGGCGGTAGCCTGACCTGGGAAAAGCCGCAGCATCTGGCGTCGTTCGCCGCCGACGGACCGTTCGCAGGACTGCAGGTCGCGAAGGATATCACCATCAACCGGCAGGTTCTGGCCGAACCCGATGCCGTGCTCGCGACCAAGAGCTGGGCCTCGCTGGAGGACGGCACGCCGCTGGTGACTGGCGAACATCGCGGCAAGGGCGTCGTCAGCCTGTTCCATGTCGGCGCCGACTCGCGCTGGTCGGATTTGCCGATGTCCGGCACTTTCGTGGAAATGCTGCGGCGGCTGGTCGACATGTCCGGCTACACTTCCAAGCCCGGCGCGGGCGTCGCCAGCGAAGCGACCAATGTCGAGACCGTGGCGCCGTTGCGCACGCTCGACGGTTTTGGCGCCTTCGGCCCGCCGCCCTCGACGGCGAAGCCGATGCCGGCCGACTATCGCGACCGCGCCACCGCGGATCACCCGCCCGGCTTCTACGGCTCGGCAGAAGGCCCGATTGCCGTCAACACGCTGGCCTCGGCCGATCGCATCGCGGCGCTCGATACGTCGGGCCTGCGCGCGCAGCACGCCACCTATTCCAACGCCGAACCACGCGACTTGCGCGGCATCCTGTTGTCGTCGTCGCTGGCGCTGTTCCTGGTCGATGCGATCGTGGTCGCGATGCTGGGCGCGGGCCTCGCCGCGCTGTGGCGGCGGCGGCGCACCGCAACCGCGGCGATCGCGCTGGCGCTGGTCCTGGCCGCGACCTCGATCGCGCCGTCACCGGTGAGCGCCGAAACCAACGACGACTTCGCCATCAAGGCGGTCGCGCAGACCCGGCTTGCCTATGTCGTGACCGGGAATGCCGACGTCGATTCCATCGTCAAGGCCGGCCTGTCCGGGCTGACGCTATTCCTGGCGCAGCGCACGGCGCTCGAAGCCGGCGATCCCGTCGGCATCGATCCCGCGAAGGATGAACTGGCGTTCTTCCCGCTGATCTACTGGCCGGTGGTGCCGGGCACGCCAAAGCCGCCGCAGGACGCCATCAACCGCATCGACGCCTATATGAAGCAGGGCGGCACCGTCCTGTTCGACACCCGCGACGCCATCGAGGCGCCGCCGGGCGACAACGGCGCGTCGCAAACGCCGGGCATGCGAACCCTGCGCGAAATTCTCTCCTCCCTCGACGTGCCCGAACTCGAGCCGGTGCCGCGCGAGCACGTGCTGACCAAGACGTTTTATCTGCTGCGCGACTTCCCCGGCCGCTTCAACGTCGGCCAGACCTGGGTCGAGACCCTGCCGCGCGAGGATGATGACGAGTCCGCTGCGAAACCGGCGCGCGGCGGCGACGGCGTCTCGCCGATCATCATCACCTCGAACGATCTCGCCGGCGCCTGGGCGCTTCGCCCCGACGGTCAGCCGATGCTGCCGCTGACGCCGGGCGAGCCGCGCCAGCGCGAATTCGCCTTCCGCGCCGGCGTCAACATCGTGATGTACACGCTGACCGGCAACTACAAGGCCGACCAGGTTCACGCGCCTGCTCTCATTGAACGGTTGGGGCAGTAGAGCATGCAGTACGGCATCGCGTTCACGCCCCTCGTCCCCACGCTCGTGCTGTGGATCGCGCTCGTCGCGATCGTCGCGATCGCAGCGTTGCTGCTGCTTGGCCGTGCCCGTGGGGCCGCGGTGCGCGTGGCGGCGCTGGCGCTGTTTCTGCTGGCGCTCGCCAATCCCTCGTTCACCCGCGAGGACCGCGAACCGCTGTCCTCGGTCGCCGCCGTCGTGATCGACAAGAGCCCGAGCCAGAACTTCGGTACGCGCAACGACGAGACCGCGAAGGCACAGGAAGCCCTCCTCGATAGCCTGAAGAAGATCAAGGGTCTCGAAGTTCGGGTCGTCGAGGCCGGTCAGGCCGATGGTGAAACCGACGGCACCAAATTGTTCGGCGCGCTGTCCTCGGCGCTTTCGGACGTTCCGGTCGATCGCGTCGCCGGCGCCTTCCTGATCACCGATGGCCGGGTGCATGACATTCCCGCCAATGCCGCCGCGATCGGATTCCAGGCGCCGGTGCATGCGCTGATCGCCGGACAGAAGAACGAACGCGACCGCCGCATCGCGATTTCGGCTGCGCCGCGCTTCGGCATCGTAGGCCAAAGCCAGACCATCACCTACCGGCTCGACGACCAGGGCGTCACCAACCAGCGCGCCAAGGTGGTGATCCGCCGCGACGGCGAAGTGATCAGCGAACGCACGCTGCAAAGCGGCCAGACCTCCAATGTCGAGATCGACATCAAGCATGCCGGTCCGAACATCGTCGAGATCGAGGCCTCGCCGCTGGAGAGCGAACTGACGCTGGTGAATAACCGCGCGGTGGTCGCGATCGACGGCGTCCGCGACAAATTGCGCGTGCTGCTGGTATCCGGTGAACCGCATTCCGGTGAGCGCACCTGGCGCAACCTGTTGAAGTCGGACGCCAGCGTCGACCTCGTACACTTTACGATTTTGCGTCCGCCGGAGAAACAGGACGGCACGCCGATCAACGAATTGTCGCTGATCGCGTTTCCGACCCGCGAACTGTTCCAGCAGAAGATCAACGAATTCCAGCTGATCATCTTCGACCGCTACGCCCGCCAGGGCGTGCTGCCGATCGCCTATTTCGACAACATCGCGCGCTACGTTCGCGCCGGCGGCGCGGTGCTGGTCTCGGCCGGGCCGGACTACGCCTCGACCACCAGCATCTGGCGCACGCCGCTGGATTCGGTGCTGCCGGCCGAACCGGTCGGCGTCAGCGAAAAGCCGTTCTATGCGCACTTGAGCGACGCAGGCAAGCGCCACCCGGTGACGCGCGGCCTCGAAGGCTCCGCGTCGGAGCCGCCGCGCTGGAGCCGGTTCTTCCGCACGGTCGATACCCGCAACAGCGTCACCCCGCCTGTGATGACCGGCGCCGACGGCAAGCCGTTGCTGCTGCTGTCGCGCTTCGGCGAAGGCCGCGTCGCGCTGCTGCTGTCCGACCACATCTGGCTGTGGGCGCGCGGCTACGAAGGCGGCGGGCCACACCTCGATCTATTGCGGCGGATGTCGCACTGGCTGATGAAGCAGCCTGATCTGGACGAAGAAGCGCTGCGGCTGCAGATCCAGGGCAAGGATCTCGTGGTGGTGCGCCAGACCATGGCGGACACTGTGCCGCCTGTCATCGTGACCTCGCCGAGCGGCACCACCAAAGAATTGATGCTGAGCGTCGGCGATCCCGGCGAATGGCGCGCAACGCTGCCCGCAAACGAGCTCGGCCTGTGGCAGGCGACCGACGGCGCCCTGAAGGCGCTGATCAATGTCGGGCCGACCAACCCGAAGGAATTTTCCGAAGTCACCTCCACCATCGAAATGCTGAAGCCCTTGGCGCAGGCGACCGGCGGCGACGCAAGGCGCGTGGTCGACGGCACCAGCCTCGACATGCCCCGCATCGTGCCGGTGCGCGCCTCCGGCATCTACCGCGGCGACGGCTGGCTCGGCGTCAAGATGCGCGACGCCAGCGTCGTCAAGGGCGTCGGCGTGCTGCCGATGTTTGCCGGGTTGATAGGGTTGTTGCTGCTGCTCGGCGCGTTTGCTGCGACCTGGGTGCGCGAAGGGCGTTGAGGTGCGAATGGGTCGAGAGAGGCACCGGCGTACGCAACAAACTCAGACCGTCATCCTGAGGTGCGAGCGTAGCGAGCCTCGAAGGATAGACAGCCGGGCCGTACATCCTTCGAGGCGCGCAAGAGCGCGCACCTCAGGATGACGGGACGGAGATAAGTGCCTGCATCGAACGCAGATCATCCCGCGTCCGTGAGCGTTGCCGCAAACCCACAGCAGTTCGCTGATCCGACTTCGACACCGGACCTACGGTTGACATCCCCTGCTCCTTCCGATGTTATAATATAACATTGAGACGAAGCCCCGGATGAACTGGTTCCGAAAACACCTCAAACACGGCTCGCGGCTGGCGCTGTTTGCGCTCGCGATCCAGTTTGCGCTTTCGTTCGGGCATTTTCACGGGTTTGCCGCGCAGGCGGCGCCTGCGATCCAGAGCCATGTGACCGACGCCGACTTCGCCTACACCGCGGGGCTTGCCGCGCAGGCGGCGGCCGACGAGGTCGCGCAGAAGCAGCATCCGTCGACACCCGACAGCGACCAGCAACCGGTGGACAATTGCGCGATCTGCGCTGTGATTTCGCTGGTCGGCAATGTGCTGTTCGCGACGCCGCCGCTGTTGCAACTGCCGCAAGCGGTCGATTTTCTCTACCTGACCACCGATGCCGAGTTCGTTCATCTCGGCTCGGTCCATTTCGCGTTCCAGTCCCGCGCGCCACCCGCCTCCTGACATCGATTGATTGATGCGCCCTTGGGGAACCGCCGCCATGCGCGGCCGGTTCTCCAGCGGATAATCGAAATCGGGCCGTCGCACATCGACGGCATCAGGATCCCGGACATGACATTCAATAAGAAACGAGTACTCCATATCGGAGGAGCAAGCTGGCTATTGCTATGCGCAGCAGGCCATCACGCGATGGCCGAAGATGCCGCCGCACCATCCTCTTCGACGCAACTGCCTGAAATCACCGTGACAGCGCCGAGCCCGATCGTGCGGCATCGAACCGTGCCATCGCGAACGCCGGTGCGCGTCGCCCGCGCGGCGCCCGGCCGCAACCGCGAGCGCCCACCGGAACCGCAAGCGGCTGTCGTCGCGGCGGCGCCGCAACAGGGCGTGCTGCCTGTCGTCACCGACCAGTTCGCCACCGTCACCGTCGTGCCCAACGAGGAAATCCGCCGCTCCGGCGGCGCCACGCTCGGCGATCTGCTGTTCTCCAAACCGGGGATAACCGGCTCCAGCTTCGCGCCGGGCGCCTCGAGCCGGCCGATCATTCGCGGGCTCGACGTCAACAGAGTTGGCATCGTTGAGAACGGAACCGGCGCCGGCGGCGCCTCCGATCTCGGCGAGGATCATTTCGTCCCGATCGATCCGCTCGCCACCAGCCAGGTCGAAGTCGTGCGCGGGCCGGCGGCATTGCGCTATGGCTCGACCTCGATCGGCGGCGTCGTCAGCGCAACCAACAACCGGATTCCGGACGCCCTGCCATCGTGCCCGGCGGCGCCGTTCAAGACCTATGGCATGCCCGCGAAAGCGCCGCTGGCGGATGCGCAATCCTCATCCTGCATGAACGTGGAAACGCGCACCGCCGTCAGTTCGGTCGATCGCGGCGTCGAAGGAGGCATTCTGCTCGATGCCGGCGGCGGCAATGTCGCGGTTCATGCCGACGCCTATGGCCGCAAGGCCGGCGACTACAGCATCCCGTCCTATCCCTATCTGTTCGACCAGACGCGAGCCGTGAACGGAAAGCAGCCGAACTCGGCGTCGCAATCCGACGGCGCTTCGGTCGGCGCCTCCTACATCTTCCATGGCGGCTTCATTGGCGCGGCGGTCACGCAGACCGACTCGCTCTATCGAATCCCCGGCATCGACGGCGCCGATCACCAGACCCGGATCGACGCGCATCAGACCAAATTCTCCTCCAAGGGCGAATATCGCCCGGACGCCGCAGCGATCGATGCCGTCAGGTTCTGGGCCAGCGCCACCGACTACAAGCACAACGAAATCGGCCTCGCCGATCCCGCTGATCCATCGACGCTGGGCGTGCGGCAGACCTTTACCAACAAGGAGCAGGAGGCGCGCGTCGAAGTACAGATGACGCCGTTCAACGCGCGCTTTGCCGCGGTGACGACCGCGTTCGGCCTGCAGGCCGGGCATCAGGAACTGACGGCACCGAGCCCGGACAATCCCGGCACGCTGTTCAACGGGCTCTGGGACCCTAACAACAACAGCCGCGTCACCGGCTATGTCTTCAACGAGTTCAAATTCTCCGACTCGACCAAAGCCCAGATCGCCGGCCGGATCGAGCATGTCGATCTGCACGGCATGACACCGAACTTTCCGGCGGACTTTTTGCCGGATGGCACGCCGCAAACAGCGATCGTCCGCAATCCGTCCTATACGCCGAAGAGCGGCAGCATCGGGCTGATCCAGAACCTGCCTTATGACCTCGTCGGCAGCCTCACCGCGCAATATGTCGAACGCGCGCCAAAACCCGCCGAGCTGTTTTCGCGCGGCGCCCATGACGCGACCGGCACGTTCGACATCGGCAATCCCAACCTTACGATCGAGACCGCGAAATCGGTCGAGATCGGCTTGCGAAAGGCCACCGGTCCGTTCCGGTTCGAAGCCACCGCCTACTACACCCGGTTCGATAATTTCATTTATCGGCGACTGACCGGTGTGATGTGCGGCGACGATTTTGCGTCCTGCGGCAACGGCGATCCGAACAATGAAGGCCGCCAGGCGGTCTACTCGCAGCGCGACGCCACCTTCCGTGGCGCCGAATTCCAGAGCCAGCTCGACATCGGGCCGCTCAACGGCGGCATCTGGGGCGTCGAAGACCAGTTCGACATCGTGCGCGCTACGTTCAGCGACGGCACCAACGTGCCCCGGATTCCGCCGGTGCGCATCGGCGGCGGACTCTTTTGGCGCGACACCAACTGGTTGATGCGCGTCAACCTGCTGCACGCCTTCGCGCAGAACGATATCGCCGTGATCGGCGAGACGCCGACCGCAGGTTACAATCTGCTGAAGGCGGAGGTGAGCTACAAGACGAAGCTCGATGCGTCCTGGTTCGGCGCGCGCGAAATAATGATCGGCCTCGTCGGCAACAATCTGTTGAACGAGAACATTCGCAACTCGGTCTCCTACAACAAGGACGAAGTCTTGATGCAGGGCATCGGCGTGCGGGCGTTCGCGAACTTGAAATTTTAGCGTGCACCACCTCTCCCTGCTTGCGGGGAGCTACCGCGCCTTGCTCCAGTCCGGCTGGATCGTGCCGGAGACATCATGGAAGGCGCCTTCGACCAGTTCAGCCACCAGCAGGCGGCTGTAGTCGACGGGACCCGGCATCGTCGCCCTTCCCTTCGGCACGGCCTTGAAGCCGACGCGGCCGTAATAGGGCTCGTCACCGACCAGGATCACCAGGCGATGTCCCTTGGTCCTGGCATCGCTGAGGGATCGATCGAGCAGCATGCGCCCGACGCCGCGGCTGCGGAACGGCGGCTCGACCGTCAACGGCCCGAGCATCAAGGCCGGCGTATCGCCGATGCAGACCGGCAACTGCCGCACCGAGCCGACCAGAAGCGTGCCGATCCGCGCCGTGAACGACAGATCGAGCAGATGGTCGACATGTTCGCGCAGGCGGTAGGCGCTGAGCACGAAGCGGCCGGGCCCGAAGGTGCGCTCATGCAGGCGTTCGATCGCCTGCGCGTCCTTGGGTGTTTCAGCTGAAATGGTGACGGAGAGTTCGCTCATGATGAGGCGCGGAATAGCATCTGACGAGGGCGCGGTCTATCGGTGTAGAGCCCGGGTTCTGATTAAAATCAGAACCGGGCTCTACCATTAATATTTTGACGCGTTTTCTTTACGCGAACCGGCATCCACTTCGCTTGAAAACGCTATGCCTACGCGCATCCTTGTTTTGCCTCAATCCTTCTTGATGGCAGGCTGGGACAGATAGGCCAGCAGCTTCATTTCGCGGCGGCCGCGCGTCACCGTGTCCAGCACCAGCCCCGACGACACCGACAGCACCGCCACGATCATCAGGCCCATCGACAGCACCGCGGTCGGCAGCCGCGGCACCAGGCCTTCTTCGAGATAGGTGACGATGACGGGGATCGCGAGACCGATCGAGATCAGCATTAGGAAGATGCCGATCACGGTGAAAAACCGCAACGGCTTTTCCGACCGGTACAGTTTCAGGATGGTGCCGAGAATCCGAAAACCGTCGCGCCAGGTATTGAGCTTGCTGACCGAGCCTTCCGGCCGCGCATAATACGGCGTCTCGATCTCGGTCACCGGCAGCGCCAGTTCGAGCGCGTGCACGCTGAGCTCGGTTTCGATTTCGAAGCCGTCAGACAGCACCGGGAAGGATTTGACGAAGCGGCGCGAGAACACGCGGTAGCCGGAGAGGATGTCCCTGAAGGCCTGGCCGAACACCGTGGACAGGAAGCTGGTCAGCATCCAGTTGCCGGTGCGGTGGCCGGGCCGGTAGGCCGCGACGGATTGATCGACACGAAAGCCCACCACCATGTCGAGATGGTTGTTGACCAGCGTCTCGATCATGCGCGGCGCGCTCGGGGCGTCGTAGGTGGCGTCGCCATCGACCAGCACATAGATATCGGCATCAACGTCGGCGAACATGCGCCGGACCACGTGGCCCTTGCCTTGGCGGCGCTCGCCGCGGACGATGGCGCCGGCCGCGCGGGCGACCTCGGCGGTACGGTCCTTTGAGTTGTTGTCGTAGACGAAAATCTCGGCCGCCGGCAGCGCCTTGCGGAAGTCGGCGACGACAGTCGCGACGGCGGCTTCCTCGTTGTAGCAGGGCACCAGAACCGCAACCCGCAATGCTGCTGTCGTCATCGCGATCCCACCGAATCAAGACTGTTCATGGAAGGCTTATACCGTAATCAGGCGCCGGCCGGTTGAGCGAAGGCATTCCCAGCCCGTTCGCCGTGGTGGTCGAGCGTGGCGAACAGCAGGGTCCAGAGCGACAGCATGTCGATCGGGATGATGTAGTAGGGCGTGAAGATCGGATGGGTCATGAAGAAAATCAGATTCACGGCGAGATTGACGCCGACGAGAACGGCGACCTGTCTGTTTCTACCTCGATCGGATCGCCACAGCCAAGCGCTCCAGACGGCTGATATCGCCAGCAAGGTGAATTGTACGTCAACGAGATAGCTCAACAGCACGGCTGCGTTCAGCTCCGGCGGCACGGCGTCGACGCCGCCATAGGTGGTCGCAAACGGGCTGCCCGCATTGATCGCATTCGCAATCAGTGTCGGCGCCATCCCGACCACGCAGGCGACGCCAAACGCGGCGCCCTGCAGGAACGTCTGCCGCGTCCGCATCAACAGGAACGCACCCGCCAGGTACAGACAATAACCCGCCGCCAGCAACAGGTTGGGCAGGCGGAAATTGACGGAGAAACCGATCAGCAGGCCGACCATGGCTATCAGGACAAGGCGGTGCCGCGGCTCCGCCGCCAGGAATCTTGCGGTCAGAAGGCCCGCCGCCGCGCAGACCATCATGGTCGGGGGCACCGAATAGCTCGCCTTGCTCGGATTGATCATCAGATAGAGCGCGGCGAAGCCGAACACTGCCGCCAGCGTCAACGACGCCGGCTCGCGCGCACGAAACAGCGCCAGCAACGCAAAACCGAAGATCGTGACATTCGCCAGCACGTAAAGCGGGATCACCTGATAGCCGGCGGGAAACACGGCCAACACAAGCCCGGTGCCCGGCGGGTATTGCAGGACGTATTTGCCCGCGGCCGCAATATGGGTGTGGCAGGGAATTCGCGCCACATCATTCCATTCGGCAAAGCCGATCGCCTTCAGTCTGTCGGTTAGATAGTGATCGTCGTCGAAGATGGTGTTGGTGTCGATGCCGTGAAGGCCGAATTTCTGGAACAGATGTGCCTGCCGGAGATAGCAGATGTCGTCGTAAACCCCGCGGGTTTCGTTCCAGCGTGAGATGGTCCAGACATTGCTGGCGAGCACCGCGAGGAAGCCGATGGCGCAGAGGATCCTGGAGATTTTCAACCTGTCCATGTCGAACCGGGCACCGCTTGAATGTCGTTTTGCTTCTAGGCGCTGCGCCGGCGGGACGCAACCGAACGCCGGCAGTCAACGCCAGGTCGCGATCGCCGTTGTGCCGTCGAGCGCTTCCGCGATCCGCAGCCGCGTGCCTTGTGTGGTCTCGGCAGGCAGCGCGCCGCGATCATAGAACCCGCACTCCACGATCTCGTGGTTCGGCTCCGGCAGACGATCCTGCCGGAACTGCCTGACAACGTAGACCGCGACGTGATCGCGGCGGGAGACGTGGCCGTTGAAGAACAGGCCGTGCAGCACCGGCTCTCCCGTCAGTTCGATCCGCCCCTCCTCGACCAGTTCGCGCCGCAGCGCTTCCAGAAATGTCTCGCCGACCTCGACCCCGCCGCCCGGCAGATGCCAGCCGGAGACGTAGCTGTGCCGGACCAGAAACACCCTGTTGTCGGCGTCGAGCACGACGCCGCGGACGCCGAGCGTCATGCCGCGCGCGATCCGCCAGTAGAGATGGAACACCTGCCGCAACTGCGGCTCGAGGCGCTTTCGCAGATCCTGCAATATCGTCACAATACCCCCGGATGGACAGACGCAAGGTTTGATCCTTATATCGCGGCATGATCGCGCGACAGTTTTATATCACGGGCCCTCTCACGGAACGCACATGACGGCCTTTACGCTGGCGCATCTGTCCGACCCGCATCTGCCGCCGTTGCCCGAGGCGCGCTGGCGCGATCTCGCGGGCAAACGCGCGTTCGGCTATCTGAACTGGACCCGCAACCGCCACAAATATCACCGCCGCGACGTGCTCGACGCGCTGGTCGCCGACATCCAGGCGCAGCGGCCGGACCACATCGCCGTGACCGGCGATCTGGTCAATCTGGCGCTGGAGGCGGAATTCGCGCCGGCGAAAGCCTGGCTCGAAGGCCTCGGCACGCCCGAGCATGTCACCGTCATTCCCGGCAATCACGACGCCTATGTGCGCGCCACGCGGCACCGTTTCGCAGGCAGTTTTGGCGACTACCTGCGCGGCGATGCAGTGGCTGAAGCCGCTCCGTTTCCGTTCCTGCGCCGCCGCGGCCCGCTGGCGCTGATCGGCGTCTCCTCGGCGGTGCCGACCCTACCTTTGATGGCCACGGGGACGCTCGGCCGCGCCCAGCTCGACGCGCTCGACCGGCAACTTGGGCAATTGTCGGCGGAGGACGTCTTCCGGGTGCTGCTGGTGCATCATCCCCTGCAATCGGATTCGCGCATCAAGCGGCTGACCGATTCCGATGCGCTCCGCGCCGTGCTGAGGGCGCGCGGCGTCGATTTGATCTTGCACGGGCACGACCACATCCATTCGACGATGTGGGTCGAGGGCGCGGACAAACAGATCCCCGCCATCGGCGTGCCCTCGGCCTCGGCGCTGGCGCACAAGCATTATCCGGCCGCTGCCTACAACTTGTTTACGATCGAACGTGACGGCAATACATGGCGCTGCGTGCAGACCGTGCGCGGCATCGATGACGGCATGCAGGTGCGGGAAATCAGGCGTGTGCAGTTGATTTGAACTCGTTATTCCGGGTTCGCGTCTTGCGACGCGCCCCGGAATGACGGTCATAAATTCCGCAGGTTCGCAATGACGGCTTGGTCTTACAGATTCTTCAAGCTCGCGAACATTGCCAGCCCGAACAGCGCCAGCACACCGAGGAGGAAGCCGAGCACGAACGTCCCGAAACCGCGGCGGCGCGGCTTCTGCTCCACCACGGACTCGACCATCGGTGTTGCCACCATCGCATGCTCGCGCTCGATCATGCGGCGCGCGACATAGTCGGTGACGGCATCGACGACGACGGGAACGTCATGCGATTCGGCGAGCACGATACGGCCGAAGCGGGTGTCCTGCACGAAGCGGTAGATGCGCTTGTCGCGTCCCATTACGACATGGGCGACGACGTCGATCCACAGCCGCGGCGTCTCGCCCTGGCTGACGCCGCGATCGAACAGGTCGACCTTCTCGGGAATCTGGCCAAACAGTGGATCGAGCGCCTCGTTGAGAATCTCCAGCCGCGCCACTTCGGCGTCGCGCAGTTCGACGACGACGCCGGTGCGATCCGCGGCCTCGATCCGGGCTTTGCGAAGGGCATCGCGCAGCCGCGTCGGTGCCGGCTCGCGAGCCTCGGTGCCGGTGTTCTGCGCGTCTGACATTAGAAGCCGCCTTTTGTCCTGAAGGGGTGGGCAGCGTTAACCTATCAGTAACCATAACTTGCGCAAAGGTCGTTTTATTTCAATAGTTTACGCTTTCACTGAGTTCGAGACTCGCTGAGGCGCCCCCACCCCGGCCCTCCCGAAGCGAGCTCTGCTCGTCTCCCCCGCAGGCGGGAGAGGGGGAAGAAAAGGCTCCCCAAAATTGCAGACGGCCCCACCCGGAATCCGGATGGGGCCGCCTGTCCCTGGCGTTTCCCTAGATTTTATCAGCGACCGGCTTAAGCCGAGACGCGCGAGGGCTCTTCCACGATCGAAAAGCGTACGCCGGCCTTGTGACGGTTCTCTTCAGAAACCGTGCGCCACGCATCCTCGGCTTCCTTGCGGGTCGTGAACGGACCCTGCACCTGGGCCGAGCCTTCCACGAGCTTGTGGAAGTTCATCGATCCGAACTCGCCGCCAATCACCCAGAAATTGCTCTTCGTCATGATCGTCTCCTGTTGTTCAGAGTTAGCCGAACTGGTTCATCGTGTTGTGGGCGCCGCCCGCCTTCAGAGCGGCTTCACCGGCGAAATATCCCTTGTGATCGTCACCGACATCGGAGCCGGCCATGTTCTGATGCTTGACGCAGGCGACACCCTGACGGATCTCCTCGCGCTGAACATTCTTCACATAACCCAGCATGCCCTGCTCGCCGAAATACGCCTTGGCGAGGTTGTCGGTCGACAGTGCTGCCGTGTGATAGGTCGGCAACGTGATCAGGTGGTGGAAGATGCCGGCACGCTTGGCCGAATCGGCCTGGAACGTGCGGATCAGCTCGTCGGCTTCGACCGCCAGCGGCGTAGCGTCGTACTCCGCCTTCATCAGCTCGGCACGGTTATACTTGCTGACATCCTTGCCGGCTTGCTTCATCGCATCGTACACCTGCCAACGGAAGTTGAGCGTCCAGTTGAACGACGGCGAGTTGTTGTAGGCCAGCTTTGCGTTCGGGATCACCTCGCGAACACGATCGACCATCTTGGCGATCTGTTCGATGTTCGGCTTCTCGGTCTCGATCCACAGCAGGTCAGCGCCGTTCTGCAGCGAGGTGATGCAGTCGAGCACGCAGCGGTCCTGGCCGGTGCCTTCGCGGAATTGATACAGGTTACTGGGCAGCCGCTTCGGACGCATCATCTTGCCGTTGCGATTGATGATGACGTCGCCGTTGCGGGCGTTGTCGGCGGTGATTTCCTCACAGTCCAGGAAGCTGTTGTACTGATCGCCGAGGTCGCCCGGCTTGTGGCTGACAGCGATCTGCTGCGTGAGACCGGCGCCGAGCGAGTCGGTACGGGTCACGACGACGCCGTCTTCGACGCCCAGCTCGAGGAAGGCGTGGCGGCAGGCGCGAATCTTCGCGAGGAAGACTTCGTGCGGCACCGTGACCTTGCCGTCCTGGTGACCGCACTGCTTTTCGTCAGAGACCTGATTTTCGATCTGCAGCGCGCACGCACCGGCTTCGATCATCTTCTTGGCGAGCAGATAGGTCGCCTCAGCATTGCCGAAGCCGGCATCGATGTCGGCGATCACGGGGACGACGTGGGTCTGGAAGGTATCGATCTTTTCGATCAACGCCTTTTCCTTGGCCTTGTCGCCGGCCTTGCGGGCCGCGTCGAGGTTGCGGAAAATGTCGTTGAGCTCACGGGAGTCAGCCTGACGCAGGAAGGTGTAGAGCTCTTCAATCAGAGCCGGCACCGATGTCTTCTCGTGCATCGACTGGTCCGGCAACGGGCCAAACTCGGAGCGCAGCGCTGCGATCATCCAGCCGGAGAGATACAGGTAGCAGCGATCGGTGGTGCCGAAATGCTTCTTCACCGAAATCAGCTTCTGCTGGGCGATGAAGCCATGCCAGCAGCCGAGCGACTGGGTGTACTTCGTGGAGTCCGCGTCATAGGCGGCCATGTCGGCGCGCATCAGCGCCGCGGTGTAGCGGGCGACGTCGAGGCCGGTCTTGAAGCGGTTCTGCAGACGCATGCGCGCGATGGCTTCGGCGTTGACGCCGTTCCAGGTCGGCTGGTTCTTCAGGAGCGCCTCGGCAGCTCCAATTTCGGTCAGATAAGAAGCCGGTCCCTGGATGGCCTGGTCGCTGATCCCGCGTGGCTGGTAGTTCATCTGCGTAATCCTTTCGGTGACGACAACTCGCAATCATCCGACATTCGTGACAGTGCATTGCGAAACGTGCCGAGAGCTAAACGCTAAAAAGCTAAATTCGTATAGATATCTTGATTTCCAATCGTGATGTCATGTAACATCTAAACTTGTCATAGATGTCAATTTGTAAAGTTAGTCACAAAAATAGGTCAGCAAGGCTGCCATGGCCACCGACTCCGGAAAGAAGCTGTTTGTTGGGCCCAGATTCCGGCGAATCCGCCAGCAGCTCGGCCTGTCGCAGACCCAGATCGCCGAGGGGCTCGGCATTTCCCCGAGCTATATCAACCTGATAGAGCGCAACCAGCGCCCGGTGACGGCGCAGATCCTGCTGCGGCTGGCGGAGACCTATGACCTCGACCTGCGCGATCTCGCCACCGCCGACGAGGACCGCTTCTTCGCCGAACTGAACGAGATCTTCTCCGACCCGCTGTTCCGGCAGATCGACCTGCCGAAGCAGGAGCTGCGCGACCTCGCCGAACTCTGCCCCGGCGTGACTCACTCCCTGCAGCGGCTGTACGCCGCCTATACCGAGGCCCGCCGCGGCGAGACGCTGGTGGCGGCGCAAATGGCCGACCGCGACGAGGGCACCCGATTCGAAGCCAACCCCATCGAGCGCGTGCGCGACCTGATCGAGGCCAACCGCAATTACTTTCCGGAGCTCGAGACCGCCGCGGAAGCCCTGCGCGACGAACTCAACGTTCCGGCCGAGGGCCTGTTCGCGGCGCTTTCGACGCGGCTGCGCGAAAAGCATTCGATCGTCACCCGCATCATGCCGGTTGACGTGATGCGCGAGACGCTGCGGCGGTTCGACCGCCATCGCCGGCAATTGCTGGTCTCCGAGCTGGTCGACGGCGCCGGGCGAGCGTTCCAGATCGCGCTGCAGATCGGCCTCACGGAGTCCAGCGCCGCCATCGACGCCATCGTCAACCGCGCCGGTCCGCTCGACGAAACGCCGCGGCGGCTCTATCGCATCACGCTGGCAAATTACTTCGCCGCCGCCGTGATGATGCCCTACCAGGCTTTCCATTCCGCCGCCGAAGCGCTGAGCTATGACGTCCATGTGCTGGCGCAGCGCTTCAATGCCGGCTTCGAGCAGGTCTGCCACCGTTTGACCACGCTGCAGCGGCCGAACGCACGCGGCGTCCCGTTCTTCCTGCTGCGCGTCGATAATGCCGGCAACGTCTCCAAGCGATTTTCCTCCGGCACCTTTCCGTTCTCGAAGTTCGGCGGCACCTGCCCGCTCTGGAACGTGCACTCGACCTTCGACACGCCGGACCAGTTGCTCAAACAGGTCATCGAGCTGCCCGACGGCACGCGTTATTTCTCGATCGCGCAGATGCTGCGCCGGCCGGTGGCGCCGCATCCGCAAGCGCAGCCGCGCTTTGCGATCGGTTTGGGTTGCGAAATCCGCCATGCGGCAAAACTGGTCTACGCCGCCGGCATGGATCTGGAAAAGGCCGAGGGCACGCCGATTGGCGTCAACTGCCGGCTCTGCGAGCGCGAGAACTGCAGCCAGCGCGCCGAGCCGCCGATCACGCGGACGCTGATACTGGACGAGAATACGCGGCGCGTGTCGTCGTTCGCGTTCAGCAACGCAAGAGAGTTGTGAGCTAGCTAATCCGCTAATCCCTTTCGCAAGGACCAGATCATCGAATGTTCGTTTCATTCTTCCCGCGCCCAAAACTCTTCTTCATCTCCGTGCTCCTGTGGACCGCGCTGGCGATGGCGCTCTGGTATAGTTTCGCCGCCGAGCTGATCGGCTCGTCGGCGCCCGGAACCGTCGGCGTCGGCATCTTCTGGACCGCGCGTTCGCTGTGGTTCGACCTGTATTTCGTGCTGTTCGTCGCGATCTTCACCGGCTTCTGGATGTGGTTCGCGCCGCATCCCTGGGCGTGGTGGTCCATACCAGGTTCGGCGCTGATCCTGTTCGCCACTTATTTTCAGGTCCAGGTCAGTGTTGCCGTCAATTCCTGGTACGGGCCGTTCTACGACATGGTCCAGGCGGCGCTTTCGAGATCGAAGCCGGTTACGGTCGATCAGTTCTACGGCGAGCTGTCGACCTTTGCCGGCATTGCGATCGTCGCGGTCATTGTCGGCGTGGTGACGCGCTTCTTCATCAGCCATTACATCTTCCGCTGGCGTACCGCGATGAACGACTTCTATATCACCAACTGGCAGCGGCTGCGCACCATCGAGGGCGCCTCGCAGCGTGTCCAGGAAGACACCATGCGATTTGCCACCATCACGGAAGGCCTCGGTGTCAACCTCATCAGCGCGGTGCTGACGCTGGTCGCCTTCCTGCCGGTGCTGCTGCGGCTCTCCAGCAGCATCACCGAACTGCCGCTGATCGGGTCGATCCCCTATCCGCTGGTGTTCGCCGCGATCCTCTGGTCGATATTCGGAACCGCCGCACTGGCGTTGATCGGCATCAAGCTGCCGGGCATCGAGTTCTTCAACCAGAGGGTCGAAGCCGCCTACCGCAAGGAACTCGTGCTCGGCGAAGACAATGCGGAACGGGCCGATCCGCCGACGCTGAATCAACTGTTCGAAAACATTCGCAAGAACTATTTCCGGCTTTATCTGAACTTCATGTACTTCAACATCGGCCGCATCGTCTATCTGCAGACCGACGTTGTGTTTCCCTACATCCTGCTGGGGCCGTCGATCATTGCCGGCAAGCTCACGCTCGGTTCGCTGCAGCAAATCCTGAATGCGTTCACGCAGGTTCGAAACGCATTTCAGTATCTGATCAACTCCTGGAGCACAATCGTCGACCTGATCTCGATCTACCAGCGCCTGCGCGCCTTCGAAGCCACCATCGCCGGCGGTCCGCTGCCCGAGATCGAGACGCGGACGGAGGCGCAGGGAGCATGAGGCAACCTTCGTCATCGCGGGTTTCGAATGGGCGGCAGTTGTGAGGCACATCGCAGAACCATAAGCCACGCCATTGCAGATCATCCGGATATCGCTGCGCTCAGCCGGCCTACGAAGCTTCCGCCATTGCGAGCCAACGGGTCGGCGCGAAGCGCCGCCCGATGACAGGCTCCGCGAAGCAATCCATTCTTTCTTTCCGTCGCACGATGGATTGCCGCGTCGCTTCGCTCCTCGCAACGATGGTGTGGACGGCCCCACTCGAACGGCATCAAGTGCCAAAGCGTGGTCGCCGGAGCGCCACAAAGAGGGAGCCGTCCATGGAGAAGTTTATCAGAACCGCGACGGGCAACGCCGGGCGTCGTGGCCCTCGCGTCCAACGAAAAGGCCCGCCATGACGGCGGGCCTTCCGTGCAGAAGCCGGATTACGATCAGATCGCGACGCCGTAATAGTCGTTGACAGAGCGGGTCCGGGTCGCGTCGCCCCAGTTCCACGCGTTGTCATTGCCGTATTTCGGCGCGCCCTTGAGCTGCGATTCCGTTACGCCGGTGATATAGCCGCCGAGCGAGGTGTCGTATTTCAGCGATTGCCAGGGCAGCGGATAGTGATCGTCGCCGATGCCGAGGAAGCCGCCGAACGACAGCACGGCGTAGGACACCTTGCCGCTCTGCTTGTCGATCATGACGCGCTCGATCGAACCGATCTTGGTGCGGTCCGCGCCATAGACCGCGGTTCCCTCGACCTTGTCGCTGCCGATCAGATTGCCCTGTTCGCGTACTTCGGTAACCATGTTTCGTCCTCCAGATGTGAGTAGATCGAGGAAAACGAAACGCACGGTGAAACGTTCCTGCGGTAGCGTGATTCAGATCGACGCATCGGGTGCGAGTCCACGCACCCTGGGTGCGCGCAGCAAGTTCCTGTGTTACGTTTTGTACAGAGCAGGCGAAATGGTCGCTCGGGACTTGCTGGAGGCCGCATGCGTTCGGTTCTATTCGTACTTGCGCTGGTGTTGATCGGCGGCAACGCCGCCAACGTGTTGATCGGCGGCAGCGCCGCCAACGCGGCTTGCAGCTGCCTGTGCGTCGACGGGCGCATGCAGCCGTTGTGCGACGGCATTATCGATCCACCGAAAATCTGCCCGCCGACGGTGTGTCCGGTTCAGAAGCCGTCGGTCGCGCCGGTCATTCCGCCGAACCTGCTCACGCTCGGCGGGTCGCAGTGCAAGCAGGCCCAGGTTTGCGATACCTCGGGCAAGTGCGCGTGGGAACAGGTGTGCCGATAGACGCGCAGGCGGTTGGTTTTATCTCCAAAGCCCTTGAAAATTCGGTTGAATCCGGGGAACTTATTCGTCCTTAAATCCTTGATTTACGATCGTCTTCAAGGTCGTGATGGCCCGAATTATCCGTCCGGGAAGTACCGCAAACTGATTACCCGAGCGCCATGATAGAGATTCCGGCCGCGGTTTTCGATCCGCAGCGCATCCAGCTGCTGAAAGATTACGATATCCTCGACTCCTCGTCCGAACCGGGGTTCGACGATGTCGTGGTGCTCGCGCGCCAGATCTGCAAGACCCCCATCGCGCTGGTCAGTCTGGTCGACACCGACCGGCAGTGGTTCAAGGCGGTGTCGGGTCTGGATATCTGTCAAACCCCGATCAACCAGTCGGTCTGCGCGCATTCGCTAGCGCAGCGCCGGACGCTCAACATTCCCGATCTGACCAGAGACGAGCGGACCAAGGCGAATACGCTGGTGACCGGGGAGCCCTTCATCCGCTTCTATGCGGGCGCGCCGCTGATCACGGCTTCCGGCCACGCCATCGGCACCGTCTGCGTGATCGACATCGTCGAGCGGCCCGGCGGTCTCGACGCGGATCAGATCGCAGCGCTGGAAGCACTGGCGCGTCAGGTGATAACTCTGCTCGATCAGCGCCGGCTGATCGCGGCACATGCCGTGCGCACCACCGAACTGCACGCAGAGTCCGCGGAGCGCCAGGTGGCGCAGGCCGCGCAGCAGGTCAGCGATGATCGCTACCGCTTGCTGTTCAACTCGCTGGACGCCGGTTTCTGCGTCATCGAACTCAAATTCGACGACGCAGGCGTTCCAAGGGATTACAGGTTCGTCGAGGTCAACGAGGCCTTCGTGAGCCAGACCGGACTGCAGGACGCCTCCGGCAAATGGATGCGCGACCTCGCGCCGGATCACGAGCAGCATTGGTTCGACATCTACGGCAAGGTCGCGCTGACCGGTGAGCCCGTCCGTTTCGAGCACGAAGCCAAGGCGCTCGATCGCCGCTGGTACGACGTCCATGCGTTTCGCATCGGCGCCCCCGGCGCGCACCAGGTCGCGATCCTGTTCAACGACATTACGACGCGACGGAATGCCGAGCGCCAGCAGAAGATACTCAATGACGAACTTGGCCATCGCATGAAGAACTCGATGGCGCTGGTGCAGGCGATCGCCTCGCAGACGCTGCGCGGCGTGCCCGATCGTACCGCGGTGAAGGCGTTCACCCAGCGCGTCCAGGCGCTCAGCCGGGCGCACGACGTGTTGCTGCAGCAGAGCTGGGCGTCGGCGAACCTCGCCGATGTCGTGATCGGCGCGCAGGCCGATTCGGCACGCGTCGCGATGTCCGGGCCCGATATCAGCCTCGCCCCCAAGGCCGCGCTGTCGCTGTCGCTGCTGCTGCACGAACTCGCGACCAACGCCGTCAAATACGGATCGCTCAGCGTGCCCGACGGCATCGTCGAGGTGAACTGGCGCAAGGACGGCGCCGCGCTGGTGCTGGCCTGGGCGGAAAAAGGCGGACCGCCGATCACGCCGCCCGAGCATACCGGCCTCGGCTCCCGCCTGATCGACGTCGGCATAGTCGGAACCGGCGACGTGCGCAAGAGTTTTGACATCTCAGGCTTCAGTGCGGAGTTTCGCGCGCCACTTCATCTCATCGAATACCAGATCGGATCGCCAAATGACTAAGCCGACGATCGTTCTGGTAGTCGAGGATGAACCCTTGCTCTTGCTGATGGCGGGAACCATGGTGGAAGACGCTGGCCTGCTGCCGCTCTATGCCGGGAATGCCGACGAAGCCGTCGCCATCCTCGAGACGCGCACGGATATCTGCATCGTCTTCACCGATGTCGACATGCCGGGCTCGATGGACGGCATCAAGCTCGCCGCCGCGATCCGCAACCGCTGGCCGCCGATCAGCATTATCGTGGTATCCGGCCACAAGAACGTGGCGTTGTCGGAATTGCCCGACGGCGCGCAGTTTTTCGGAAAACCCTATGACGAGCAGCGGGTCGTCGAGACGCTGATCGCGATGGCGGCGTGAGGCGGCAGCGGCGCGTCAGCCCCTGGTATCCGGGCCGCCCCAGATCCCGTCCTCGGTCCAGCCGAGCTCTTCGAACTCCGCGGCCCGCAACGGTACTTCGCCTTCGGCGAAAAATTCATCGAGTTGCGGCGGACGCACCGACGTTGCGCTCAGCATCGCGTGCGCCTGTCCACGATGATGGATCTGGTGCTGAAACAGATGCAGCAGCAACCGGTCCATCCGTTCGCGCTGGATCGAAGTGCCGCGATGCACCGAGACGATGCGCTCAAGGCCGGCGCCGTCGAGGCTTTCCACCGCTGCCAGCAAACGCCGGTCGACCGCCGCTTGCGCGACGTGAAGCGCGGCAACCGTACTGAAAGGCTCCTGGTCGGCCCAGGCCGTCGGCCCGAGCGTGCCTCCCTCCATCGCGTCCACATAGAAGTGGTCGATGATCAGGATATGATTGAGGGTGGCGCGCAGGCTCGGGAAGAAGCCGGTTCGTTTCGCAACGAACTCCTCCGGCGATAGCCCGGCACAGGCGGTGAGCAGCCGGTGGTTGGCCCAGGCGTTGTTGTGCGCCATCGCGCGATAGGAAAGCACGTCACTCATTTGCGCTGCCGGCGATCGGCGGATGACGTTTCCGCCTTCGCTCTTCGAGCTATGGCGGACAAGTCGCTCACCCGCCCCTGCTCTTCTATTCCGCCGCCTGCTGTGTCGGTCCCTCGATCACCTCCAGCACCTTCGGCGGCGACATCGGCAGGCTGTAGAAGCGTTTGCCGAGCGCCTGGTGGACGGCGTTGGAGATCGCCGACATCACCGGGATCAGCGGCACTTCACCGACACCCTTGACGCCTTGCGGGTGTTTCGGGTTCGGCACTTCCACCATGATGGTGTCGATCATCGGCAGGTCCGAACAAACCGGCATGCGGTAGTCGAGGAAGCCGGGATTATCGACCTTGCCCTGCTTGTTGTAGATATATTCCTCGTTCAACGCCCAGCCGATGCCCTGGCTGACGCCGCCCTGCAACTGGCCTTCGACGTAAGCCGGATGCACGGCGCGGCCGACGTCCTGGATCGCGGTGTAGCGGATCACCCTGACGATGCCGAGTTCGACATCGACCTCGACGTCGGCGATGTGGGTGCCGAAGCCGCCCTCGGCGCCGACCGTATTGAGCTGCACACCGGCGCCGATCGGCCCACCCATCGACGGCGCCTTCTCGGCAAGCTCTTTCAGCGTCAGCGGTTCGAACTGGCCGGCGTTCGGGCTGACCGGATGCGCCGCACCGTTTTCCCACTTCACCGCTTCGGGGTCGATGTCCCAGATCTTCGCGGCGCGTTCGCGCAGGGTGTGGATGACCTTTTCGGCCGACTGCGTCACCACGATCGAGGACGCGAACAGCACGCGACTGCCGCCGGTGAGGTTCGAAAAACCGATGGTCGCGGTGTCGCCGATCAACACCGAGACGCGGCGGTAATCGATGCCGAGAAGTTCGGCGCAGATGTTGGCGATGCCGGCGCGCGAGCCGCCGATATCCGGATGGCCTGTCGTAACGACGACGTTGCCGTCCTCGGTGATGTTGACCTGGGCGGAGGATTCGCCACCGGCGTTGAACCAGTAGCCGGAAGCGACGCCGCGGCCTTGCAGCTTGCCGAGCGGCGCCTTGTAGTGATCGGAGTCGCGCGCGGCTTCCAGCGTCTCGATATAGCCGATGCGCGGATAGACCGGACCGTGCGCCGCCTTGGTGCCTTCCCTGGCGCCGTTCTTGATGCGCAGCGCCAGCGGATCCATCTTCAGGGCTTCGGCGAGCTCATCGAGCACGCACTCGACGGCGTAAGCGCCGATCGGCGCGCCCGGGGCGCGATAGGCCGCGACCTTGGAGCGGTTCGACACCACGTCGAACCCTTCCGAGAGAACATGCGGAATTTCGTAAGGCGCAAAACTACAGCCCACGGCGCCCCGGATCGGCGAGCCCGGAAACGCGCCGGCCTGTAGATAGAAGATGCCATGCGCCGCGACGATGGTGCCGTCCTTCCTGGCGCCGATTTTCACCGTGCTCTTGGAGCCCGACGTCGGTCCTGTCGCCCGCATCACTTCCTCGCGGGTCATCACCATCTTGACCGGACGGCCGGATTTTTTCGCCAGCAAGGTCGCCAGCGGTTCGAGATAGACGATGGTCTTGCCGCCAAAACCGCCGCCGATCTCGGCGGGGATGGCGCGAATGTCGCTCTGGGTGATGCCGGTGAGATACGACGTCATCGCACGGACCATGAACTGGCCCTGGCTCGAACTCCAGATCGTGGTCTTGTTGTCGGCGGCGACCGAAATCAGGCAGGCGTGCGGCTCGATATAGCCCTGATGCACGGGGCGCGTAGTGAAGGAGCGCTCGATCACGACCTCGGCTTCAGCGAAGCCCTTGGTGATGTCGCCCTTCTTGACTTCGAGGCGGCCGGCAATGTTGGACGGCTTGCCTTCGAACTTGACGAAATCATGCAGGATCGGCGCGTCCGGCTTCATCGCATCGTCGATCTCGATCGACCACGGCAGCACCTCGTAATCGACTTCGATCAGTTCGCAGGCGTGCGCCGCGATCGCTTCCGTGGTGGCGGCGACGGCGGCGATCGGATGGCCGGGGAACAGCGCCTTCTCGCGCGCCATCACGTTGCGGCACATCCAGCGCATGTCCTGGATGCCGAGCATCACCGACTTGTCGAGCGGGAAATCGACGATGTCCCTGGCGGTGACGACGGCCTTGACGCCGGGCAGCGCTTCCGCCTTGGAGGTGTCGATCGACTTGATGCGCGCATGCGGATGCGGGCTGCGCAGCACCTTGCCCCAGATCATGCCGGGCATGGTGGTGTCGGCGGCGAACGCTGCACGGCCGGTGACCTTGTCGACGCCGTCAGGGCGAATGGTCCGCTGGCCGATCCACTTGTTGTTGGTGACGACGTTCATCATTGCCGATACTCCAAGGTTTCTTGCTCCCGCATTTCAGCGGCGGTTTCCATCACCGCGCGAACGATCTTGTCATAACCGGTGCACCGGCAGAGATTGCCGGCGAGCCAGAAGCGAATCTCTTCTTCGCTCGGATTGGGATTTCTCCGGAGCAGCACGTCGGACGCAATCAGCATGCCCGACGTGCAGATGCCGCACTGAAGTGCGGCCGATTCCAGAAACTTCTGCTGCAGCGGATGAAGCTTGTCGCCGTGCGCCATGCCCTCGATGGTTCTGACCTCGTGGCCTTCGGCCTCGACCGCCAGCATCAGGCAGGAGCAGACCAGTTGGTCATCGAGCGTGATCGAGCAGGCGCCGCAATCGCCGGAGGCGCAGCCTTCCTTGGAGCCGGTGAGGCCCAGCGGCCCGCGCAACGCGTCGAGCATGGTGTCAGACGGTTCGCACAGATATTCCATCGGCTCGCCGTTGATGGACGTGGTGACGTGAACTTTGGCCATGAAAATGATTTCCCGACTTTAATTTTTCTTTGAGTTTTCTCTGGCGCGCGAGGCGGCGATCAGGGCGGTGCGCTTCAGCAGCACGCCGGCGACCTTGGTGCGGTAGACGATGGTGCCGCGCTTGTCGTCGATCGGACGGCAGGCGGCGGAACAGGCAGCGGCGGCTTTTGCGAGCGCTGCGTCATCGAGCTTGCTGCCGATCAACGCCTTCGCGGCGTCTTCCACCAGCAGCACAGTCGGTGCGACGGCACCGAGGCCGACGCGCGTGGCGGTGCAGACGCCGTCTTTCATGGTCAGGCTTACGCCGACGCCGACGACCGCGATATCCATTTCGGTGCGCGGGATCATGCGCAAATAGGCATCGCTCGATCCTGCCGGACGCGGCGGGAAGGCAATGCTGACGAGGATTTCGCCGGGTTTGAGATTGGTGCGGCCGGGACCGGCCGGCACGTCTTCCACCTTGATCTCGCGGCGGCCATTCGGGCCCTGCACGGTGACGACGGCGCCGGCCGCGACCATCGCGGGCACGCTGTCGCCGGCCGGCGAGCCGTTACAAAGATTGCCGCCGGCGGAGGCCCGCCCCTGCACTTGTTTCGAGCCGATCAGGTTGATGGCCTCCAGCACGCCGGGCCAGACCTTGCCAAAACTCTTGTGGTCGGCCAGCGCCATGCCGGACACGGCGGCGCCAATGCGAAAGCCGCCGTCCTTGGCTTGTTCGATGGCCGTCATCTCTGCGATTTTCTTGATGTCGACGATCAGGCCGGGCTTCACCATGCCGGAGCGCATCTGCACCAGCAAATCGGTACCGCCGGCCAGGATACGCCCGGCACTACCCGCGGCCGCAAATGCGCCAATCGCTTCATCAAGCGTACTCGGCGCCAAATATCGGAGTTCCGTCATACGTCCCCGCATCTCCCTTGTTCGCCCCATATGGACGGCGGCCTTTTTTCGGCCTGCGGACAATAGCCTACACGGCGGGGGCCGGTTGGAACAGCCTGTCAGATCGGGTTCAGGCGGCGGTCTCCTATGCGCGCGGCGGGGCTTGCGCGGGGATATTGCTCCGAGTTGCAAGGAGCCGGTAGCCCGCATGAGCGAAGCGATATGCGGGTCCGCGGCCCCCGGATATCGCTTCGCTCATCCAGGCTACGAAGTGGCGCAGGCGGCGCCCGTTGGCTAATCCGCCGCTCCGGTCTAAGACTCGCCCTTCTTATTCGCTTTTTGGCCGGTGATATTGATGCCTTTTCCCAGATTTCTCGCTGTCATCGCTGCGTCACTGGTAATTTCCCCTCTCGCTTCCGCCCAACCGGCCCCGGCCCCCGTCCGACCCGCGCCTGCCCGACCGGTCGCGCCGAGGCCGCCAACTGCCGCAGTCTCCGGGCAACCACCAGTGGCCGCGCCATCGCCCCGCGCGGCCGCCTGTCACAACGGCATGGCTTTCGACCGCTTCCTTGCCGACCTCAAAGCGCAGGCAGTTGCGGCCGGCGTGTCGCAGCGCGCGATGGCTGAGGCCGCGCCCTACCTCGTCTACGACCAGAGCATCGTCAACCGCGACCGCGGCCAGCGCGTGTTCGGCCAGGTGTTCACCGAATTCGCGCGTAACCGGGCATCCGACGGTGCGGCAAAAAATGCACAGGCGCGAATCCGGATTCATGCCGCCGCGTTCAACCGCGCCGAAAAGGAATATGGCGTGCCGCCGGCGGTGATCGCCGCGTTCTGGGGACTGGAAAGCAGCTTTGGCGCCGAACTCGGCAACCTGCATACGCTGCCGTCGCTGGTGTCGCTGGCCTATGACTGCCGCCGTTCGGAGATGTTTCAGAAGGAAACCATCGCGGCGCTGAAGATCATCGATCGCGGCGATCTCACCGCCAGCGAAATGATCGGCTCATGGGCCGGCGAACTCGGCCAGACGCAATTTCTGGCCACGCATTATTTCAACTACGCCGTCGACTATGACGGCGACGGCCATCGCAACCTCCTGCGCAGCGCGCCCGACGTGATCGGCTCGACCGCGAACTACATCGCCAATGGTTTGAAATGGCGGCGCGGCGAACCGTGGTTGCAGGAGGTGCGCGCGCCAGCAAATTTACCGTGGGACCAGGCGGACCTGACGATCAAACTGCCGCGGTCAAAGTGGGCGCAGCTTGGCGTGACCTATGCGGACGGCAAGCCGCTGCCGGGCGACGACCTTCCGGCATCGCTGCTGCTGCCGATGGGCCGCACCGGACCGGCGTTCCTCGCTTACGCGAATTTCGCGGCCTATACCGAGTGGAATAACTCGCTGATCTATTCGACCACCGCCGGCTATCTCGCCAGTCGCATCGCGGGCGCATCCCCGATGCGGCAGCCTTCAACGCCGGTGGTGCAACTGCCGTTCAACGAGATCAAGGAGCTGCAGCAGATTCTGGTCCGCGCCGGCTTCAACGTCGGCAAGGTCGACGGCGTGCTCGGCCAGCAGAGCCGCACCGCCGTGAAGGCGATGCAGGTGAAATACGGCCTGCCGGCGGATTCCTGGCCGACGGCGGAGTTGCTGGCCCGGATGCGTGCCGGGCCGAGATAAAGCGGCAAGCCGAGCCGGAAAATAATTTACCGTGATCGGCGATGGATGCAGTTGCATTTAGTTGCCGGCCGCCCCACTTGCAGCAACGCAGTCTCTGCACACAACGATATTCCACAACACGAAAAGAGCATCACATGTCTTTCTACGACGCCACCGTGCCGGCCTACTTGCAAGTTCTCGCCAGCCTTTCCGGCCTGCTCACCAAGGCCGAGGCGCATTGCACCGCCAAGAAGATCCAGCCCGAGGTGCTGCTCGGTTCGCGGCTTTATCCGGACATGCTGCCGCTATCCAAGCAGATCCAGCTCGCCAGCGATTTCGCGACCCGCGGCTGCGCCCGCGTCACCCATAGCGAGGTGCCGCAGACACCCGATACCGAAAAGACCTTCGAGGAATTGCGCGCGCGGCTCGCCAAGACCGCCGACTACGTCAAATCGTTCAAGCCGGCGCAGTTCGAGGGCGCCGATACCAAGGACGTCACCTTCCCGATGGGCCCTGAAAAAACCATGACGATGAAGGGCCAGCAGTTCATTTCCAACTATTCGCTGCCGCAATTCTACTTCCACGCCGCGATCGCTCATGGGCTGCTGCGCCACGCCGGCGTCGAGGTCGGCAAGCGCGATTTCATGGGCGCGAATTAAAACCTTTCGTCATTCCGGGGCAGCCCGCAGGGCTGAGCCCGAATCCATAATCACGATCGTGGTTATGGATTCCGGGTTCGCGCTGCGCGCGCCCCGGAATGACAGGCCCACCGGTTTCGCCTGGCGAGACCGGGTGGTTTCACTTCACCTGATATGACGTGCTAGTGCTCTTCCCAACAAGAAACTCAGGGAGAGCCACCATGTCCACTACCACGCACGCCCCTCGCAAAATCGATCCGTCCGCTTCGCTGCATGCGGAATCGCTTGGCCTCGCCAAAAGCTGCGGCCGCCTTGCCGGCCGCCGCATCATCGTTGTCGGCGCCGGTCAGCGCAAAATCATCGACGAGGAGCCGCCGATCGGCAACGGCCGCGCGATGTCGGTGTTGTTCGCGCGCGAGGGCGCGCATGTCGCCTGCATCGACGTCAACAGGGAAGCCGCCGACAATACGGTGGCGCAGATCATCGCCGAAGGCGGCAAGGCCTTTACCGATGTGGTCGATGCGTCAGACATCTCGGCAATCGCGCCCGCGATCGAGCGCTGCGCCAAACAACTCGGCGGTCTCGATGGGCTAGCGCTGAATGTCGGCATTTCCTCCGGCCTGTCGCTGCCGAAAATGACGGCGGAAGCCTGGGACAAGGATTACGCCGTCAACGTCCGCAGCCACATGCTGTTCGCGCAGAAGGCGCTGGAAATCATGGCCCCCGGCGGCGCGATTACCTTGACGTCGTCGATGGCGAGCCAGCGCGGCAACGGCCGTAACCCGGCCTATGAATCCTCCAAGGCGGCGCAAATCGCGCTCGGCCGGGCGATTGCCCGCGCCGGTGAAGAAAAGGGCATTCGCTGCAATGTGATCGCGCCAGGTTTTATCGACAGTCCGATGGGCCGCGACGCCAGCCGCAGGCGGGCCGATCGGGCGCTGACGGTGCCGTTCGGCCGCCAGGGCACCGGCTGGGAGGTCGCCTATGCCGCGCTGTTCCTGATTTCGAATGAATCATCCTACGTCAATGCGCACACGCTGTTCCTGGATGCCGGCCATATGGGCGGGATTGTGCGCGGCTAATCTGCAAAGGAATTGGGCGCAATATCCCGTTCGCCCGAAAACGCGAAAGGTGGGCATTGCACTGCACGCGACAATGCCCAACTGTTCCCTACCCGCCAACTTTCCGGAACCCAATAACATGAGCCAGACCAAACTTTTCGAGCCCTTCAAACTCGGCCCGATCAAACTGCCCAACCGCGTTGTGATGGCACCATTGACCCGCAACCGCGCGATTCCGCCCGGCATGGTGCCGAGCCCGCTGGCGGTAGAGTATTACGGCCAGCGCGCCTCGGCGGGTTTGCTGATCACCGAGGCCAGTCAAGTTTCGCAGCAGGGCCAGGGCTATCAGGACACACCCGGCATTTACTCCAAGGAACAAGTCGCCGGCTGGCGCAAGGTCACCGACCGCGTCCACGAAAAGGGCGGACACATCTATATCCAGCTCTGGCACGTCGGCCGCATCTCGCACGACTCGCTGCAACCCGGTGGCGGCAAGCCGGTGGCGCCGTCGGCGATCCGCGCCAAGGGCAAGACTTTTGTCAACGGTACCTTCACCGACATCTCCGAGCCGCGCGCCCTGGAGCTCTCGGAAATTCCCGGGATCATCGAAGATTTCAAGCGTGGTACCGCGAACGCCCTCGAGGCCGGTTTCGACGGCGTCGAAATCCACGGCGCCAACGGTTACCTGCTGGATCAGTTTGCCAAGGACGGCACCAACAAGCGTACCGACGCTTACGGCGGATCGATCGAGAACCGCGCCAAACTGATGCTGGAAGTTTCCAAGGTCGTCGCCGCGGTGGCCGGCGCCGATCGCACCGGCATCCGCATCTCGCCGGTGACACCGGCGAACGACGTCTCGGACAGCAATCCGCAGCCACTGTTCGACCACATCGTCGACCAGCTCAACGCACTGAAGCTGACCTACATTCACGTAATCGAGGGTGCGACCGGCGGCCCGCGCGACATCGCACCGTTCGACTATGCCTCCCTGCGCAAGCGCTTCAAGCAGGCTTACATGGCCAACAATGGCTATGATTTCGATCTCGCTACCAAAGTGCTGGCCGAGAATGCGGCCGACCTGATCGCATTCGGCAAGCCGTTCATCTCGAACCCCGATCTGGTCGAGCGCCTGAAGAAGGGTGCGCCGCTGAATGCATTCGACAAAGCGACGTTCTACGGCGGCGGGGCGAAGGGATATACGGATTATCCGACGCTTGGCGCTGCACAGGCGGCGGAGTAAGAAGTACCGTCATTCCGGGGCGATGCGAAGCATCGAACCCGGAATGACGAGATTCCGGGTCTGGTCCTTCGGACCATCCCGGAATGACGAAAAGAAATAAGGCCGGGATTGCTCCCGGCCTTTCGTTTTTCTACCCCTCACGTCCTGCGAGGACAGTGCATTCGCCATCTTTATTTGCCGACGGATTTGGGCGATTTTGACTTGCGTCAACCCATCTGGACGCCGCCGCGGGCATTCTGACCAGAATCTCCAGAACGGTATCGCGGCTCCGCCGCACTCGAAGGTCATATCGCATGAGCCTCGGCTCCGCCACTGAACGCACGCCCGGCACCGGAACTTCTACCGCAAGGTGGATTGGTTGGACGACCGCAGTTCTGATTGGCTGGGGCCTTGTTTACAGCCAACTGATCCCTTTCTCGGATTGGGTCGTCGCATCGACGCGCGTCGACCCGAGAAGCCATCTCGGCGAAGCGATCAGTTTCTTTGCCTATGATACGCCAAAAGTCCTGATGCTTCTCACGCTGGTGGTCTTCGCGATGGGCGTCGTGCGCAGCTTCTTTTCACCGGAGAAGACCCGGGTGCTGCTTGCCGGAAAACGTGAAGGCGTCGGCAACGTTCTCGCAGCAACGCTTGGCATCGTCACCCCCTTCTGCTCGTGTTCCGCCGTGCCGCTGTTCATTGGTTTCGTCAGCGCGGGCGTGCCGCTCGGCGTCACGTTTTCGTTCCTGATCGCCGCGCCGATGGTGAACGAGGTCGCGCTCGGCCTCCTGTTCGCGCTGGTCGGCTGGAAAGTGGCGGTCACCTATCTCGCCTTCGGCCTCGCCGTTGCCGTCGTCTCCGGCTGGATCATCGGTCGGCTGCATCTCGAACATTGGTTGGAGGAGTGGGTTCGCAACATCCGCGCAGGAGCGATCGAGCTGCCGCCGGAAGCACTGACCATCGTCGACCGCATCAAGGCGGGAATCGAGGCGGTCAAGGAGATCGTCGGCAAGGTGTGGCCGTGGATCATCGCCGGCATCGCCGCCGGCGCGTTCATCCATGGCTACGTCCCGTCTGACCTGCTGGCTTCGGTCATGGGCCGGGATGCATGGTGGTCAGTGCCGGCCGCAGTGCTGATCGGCATTCCGATGTATTCGAACGCCGCCGGAATCATCCCCGTGGTTGAAGCGCTGATCACAAAAGGGGCCGCGCTCGGGACCGTACTCGCGTTCATGATGTCGGTGATCGCGCTGTCGCTGCCGGAGATAATCATCCTTCGCAAGGTGCTCACAATTCGGTTGATCGCCGTGTTCGTCGGTGTGGTCGGGACCGGTATTCTGGCGGTCGGCTTTATCTTCAATGCCCTTTTCTCGTGAGCTGATGGAGAAAACCGATGAAGGAAGTGAAAATTCTTGGCCCCGGTTGCAAACGCTGCGCCGCCACGGTCCAGATGGTTCAGACGGAAGCCGACAAACTTGGAGTGCCCGTCACCATAGAAAAAGTCACCGACTACGCCGCCATCGCCGGCTACGGCATCGCTTCGACACCCGGGATCGTCGTGGACGGCACGGTGGTACATGCGGGCGGCCTGCCCAAGCCCGACGACCTCGCACGCTGGCTGGCGGCCTGAGCCGGCACCAATGCTCGAATACAAGGCCAGCGCCTAGAGCATGCTTCAACTGAGTTGAATCATGCTCGTCGATCATCTTCTTGTTTGAGCATGATCTTTTCGGAAAACCGGTGCCCCTCTTTTCCGGATCATGCTCCAGGTTCGCAAAGGGCTGACGATGTCAGCGGACCAACAAAAAGGCCGGGATCACTCCCGGCCCTTTTTATGCCAACCTTGACTTTGCGAAGCCTTACTTCGCCTCGGCCCTCACGTTCCAAAATCCCGCTCGGCGTCGTTCAGCGGAGCAATCGGACTGACGCTCGCAGGCCGCCCGTTGGCCGATTGACAAGCACCAGTTCACCCCCGTGAGATTGTATGATCGACTGGGCGATGGCCAATCCAAGCCCAACTCCGCCGGTCGCGGTACTGCGCGATTCCTCGCCACGATAGAATGGTTCGAGGACGCGCGAGATCTCCGATTCGGGAATTCCCGGTCCATCGTCGTCGATCATGACTTCGATCGTGTTCGACCTGGCCTCGATCGTGACATGCGCCGTTTTCCCATACTTGATGGCGTTATCTATCAGATTGGAAATGGCGCGTTTGAGCGCGGCAGGTCGGCATTCGTAGACGAGCGGTCCTGCCGGACCCATGGTCACGGGAAGCCCGGCATCAGCCATATCATCGACGGCACTCTGGAGCAGAGCTGCAATGTCCGTCGGGCGGTTGGCTTCGCTGGTCGTCTCGTCGCGCGCGAACTGCAATGTTGTGCCGATCATCGCGTCCATCTCCGCGATGGTCGCAAGCATTTTGCTTCGCTCCTGAGCATCTTCAACATTCTCGGCGCGAAGCCGGAGGAGCGTCAGTGGAGTACGCAGGTCGTGCGAGATCGCCGCCAACATTCGCATGCGGTTGTCGATCAAGTTGCGCAAGCGGGTCTGCATGCCGTTGAAGGCTCGCGACGCTTGACGGGTCTCGATCGTGCCGGTCTCGGGGAGCGGCGCAGTGGTCACATCCCTCCCCAGCCGCTCGGCCGCCAGGGCGAGTGACACCAGGGGCGCCGTCACGCGCCGGACGACCCAGACCGAGACGCCCAGGATAATGATCGCCATGATCGCCATCGAGACCAGGAACTGGCGAGAAAATGCCGGACCGGTATCGGGAAGGTTCGTTACAAACGACAGCCAATGTCCGTCTGGAAGGGGCATCGCGACTTGCAGATCTCTGAATCCGCCAAGGCCGTGCATCATCGGACCGTACCCCATCATGGGACCGTGCCCCATCATCAAGCCGGCCTCCCTAGCACGCCAAAACGGCGCATCAACCGAGGTCGACACCGCAACGCGGGGCTGCAGCGCCGACTTGGCAGGCACTTGGGCCGCCAGGAAATCCCGGATGGCCCGGGAAACGGCATCGTCCTCGATCCCATCGTCAAACGTCGGGGCTGGCGTTGAAAGTGAAACGCGCAGCGTCTGATCGCTCAATGCGGCGACGATCCTTTCGCGCCACTCGCGCGGCGCTTCC
The DNA here is from genome assembly GCA_038244925.1 of Hyphomicrobiales bacterium. GTDB lineage: Bacteria > Pseudomonadota > Alphaproteobacteria > Rhizobiales > Xanthobacteraceae > Bradyrhizobium. Next base: position 50,506 of record JBBRSX010000022.1, read on the forward strand.
TCGACGAGGCGCGTCAAATTAGCGATGCGTTGCGCGGCAGCATAGCCGCCGACCGCACGGACCGCTTGTTCCCGGTCAGCCGTATAGATCCAGGAGCCGATCAAATGCGAGACGATCAGACCCGCCAAAAGGATGAACAGGGTCTGGCCGAACAGGCTTCTGGGAAGAAGTCGATTCACTGGTGGGTCACCGCAGGCGTGAACACGTAACCACCGCCCCATACTGTCTTGATGATCTGCGGGTCGCCTGGATCGAGCTCAAGCTTCTTGCGCAGGCGACTGACCTGAGTGTCGACGCTGCGGTCGAGACCTGCGGCCGAACGGCCCCGCGCCAAATCGAGCAACTGATCGCGATTGAGCACGCGCTGCGGCCGCTCGACCAGCGCAATCAGCAGATCGAATTCACCGGTGCTCAGCGGGACCATCACGCCATCATCGCGAAGAAGCGCGCGCAAGCCGGTGTCCAAACCCCATCGATCGAAATGATAACTCCTGGGCCGCTGCTCGGACTCCTCCTTGGCCATTCCCTCGCGGCTGCGGCGCAGGACGGCTTTGATCCGCGCGATCAGTTCACGGCTGCCGAAGGGTTTCGGGAGGTAGTCGTCGGCGCCCACCTCCAGGCCGATGACGCGGTCGATCTCGTCACCCTTTGCGGTCAACATGATGATCGGGATGTTCGACTGGGTACGAAGCCACCGGCAGAGCGATAAGCCATCCTCGCCCGGCAACATCAGATCAAGGAGAATGAGATCGATCCGATTGTCGGCCAGGATTTTGCGCATGGCCCGCCCGTCCGGCGCTGCACTGACCCGGAAGCCCTCCCTGGAAAGAGAGCGCGAGACCAGATCGCGGATCTCGCGGTGGTCATCGACGATCAGGATATGCGGCGCGGCTTGCATCCTGCCAATATAGACCAAAGCAACTGCGGCTTTTGCGGAATGTATGTCCAATTTTGCCCGCCGCCGCATCTGACAAACTTTGTCACAAAAGACCCTGTTTCGGAAAAACTTGGGTGAAATCCGGGCTCTCCAATGCCCACAAGCAACGGACCCCCTGTTGCACAGGCGTCGGAGATTCAAATGAGAAAACGGATTCTGGTGATCGGAGGTGTTGTCGCGACCACCCTGCTCGTCGGCGGATGGGCGTTGGCGCAGTCAGCTGGCCACAGCCCCCGCGGAATGCAAGGAATGGGTATGGGTATGGGTATACAAGGCCAGATGGGGCCGGGCATGATGGGCATGGGGCCCGGAATGATGGGGATGAACGGCGGTTCGGCGACTATGGGCGAACGCAACCGCATCCATGAGATGCTCTTCAACCATGATCGCATCAAGCGGACGGTGACGAACCTCCCGGACGGCATTCGAACGGTCACGGAATCGGACGATGGAGGTCGCAGCGGCGATCAAGAAGCATGTCGCCGAAATGGGAAAGCGGATCGAAGAAGGACGCGACCCGGGTTTGCCGATCGAAAGCCCGGCGCTGCACTCACTCTTCCGGGACAAGGACAAGATCAAGACCACGTATGAGACGACCGAGAAGGGAATCATCGTGGTTCAGACCTCAACCGACGCGGCCGCCGTCAAGGCGCTGCAAGATCACGCCTCGGAGGTGACCGATCTTGCTCAGCGTGGGATGGCAGCAGCGCACGAGGCCATGATGAGGAACGGCGGCGGCATGATGGGGCGCGGCATGCGCAGGCGCGGTGCCATGGCCGAACCGCATCACGAGGACTAGACAAGCCAGGATCGACGGCAGCGCTGCACGAGATCTTGCGATCGCGCGCAGCGGGTTACGAATTCGAGCTCACACCTGGCCCCTCGGGATTGCCGACAAAAGAGGCCGGGATTGCTCCCGGCCTCTCGTGTTTTGCGTCACCCCTAACGTGGGAAGGCTTACTTCGCTTCCGCGCGCTTCGGCGGGGTTGCCGGCCACGACTTGACCAGCGTGTCGTAGTCGATGGTTTCGCCCTTCGGCTTCTCGTTCGCCAGCTTGCGCTGGGGCGCGATGTTGCCGTCCTTGGCGGACTTGTTGTACCAGAATTCGGCGGTTTCCTTCTTGTTCAGCTTCGGCCCGCACTCCTTCTGCACGCCGGATTTCTCAAGACGTTCCAGCACCGAGTCCTGGGCCGCGGCGAGCGAGTCCATCGCCGCTTGCGGGGTCTTCGCACCGGACGACGCATCGCCAATGTTCTGCCACCACAGTTGAGCCAGCTTCGGATAGTCCGGGATGTTGTTGCCGGTCGGGGTCCACTGCACGCGCGCCGGCGAGCGGTAGAACTCGATCAGGCCGCCGAGCTTCGGAGCACGTTCGGTGAACGACTTGTCCCAGATATCGGACTCACGGATGAAGGTGAGACCGACATGGCTCTTCTTCAGGCTCACCGTCTTGGAGTTGATGAACTGCAGATAGAGCCAGGCCGCCTTGCGGCGATCCGCGGGCGTCGACTTCAAGAGGGTCGCGGAACCGGCGTCCTGGTAGCCGAGCTTCATGCCTTCCTTCCAGTACGCGCCATGCGGCGACGGAGCCATGCGCCACTTCGGCGTGCCATCGGCATTGGTCACCGGACCCGGCTTCACCATGTCGGCGGTGAAAGCCGTGTACCAGAAGATCTGCTGCGCGATGTTGCCTTGTGCCGGCACCGGTCCCGATTCGGAGAAGGTCATGCCTTGCGCCTGCGGCGGGGCATACTTCTTCATCCAGTCGAGATATTTGACGATCGAATAGACCGCCGCCGGACCGTTGGTGTCGCCGCCGCGTTCGATCGACGAGCCGACCGGACGGCAGCCTTCCATGCGGACGCCCCATTCGTCGACCGGCAGGCCGTTCGGGATGCCCCTGTCGCCGTTACCTGCCATCGACAGCCAGGCGTCGGTGAAACGCCAGCCGAGCGAGGGATCCTTCTTGCCGTAGTCCATATGACCATAGACCTTGACGCCGTTGATCTCCTTGATGTCGTTGGTGAAGAACTCAGCGATATCTTCATAGGCCGACCAGTTCACGGGAACGCCGAGATCGTAGCCATACTTGGCCTTGAACTTGGCCTTGTAGTCGGGATTGGAGAACCAGTCGTAGCGGAACCAATAGAGGTTCGCGAACTGCTGGTCGGGAAGCTGATAGAGCTTCTTGTCCGGACCGGTCGTGAACGACTTGCCGATGAAGTCGTCGACATCGAGCATCGGGTCGGTGACGTCCTTGCCCTCGCCGGTCATGTAGTCCGACAGGATCACGGTCTGGCCGTAGCGGAAGTGGGTGCCGATCAGGTCGGAGTCGTTGATCCAGCCGTCATAGACGTTCTTGCCGGACTGCATCTGGGTCTGCAGCTTTTCAACCACGTCGCCTTCCTGGATGACGTCGTGCTTGACCTTGATGCCGGTGAGTTCGGTAAAGGCCTTTGCCAGCGTCTTGGATTCATATTCATGCGTCGTCAGGGTTTCCGAGACGACGTTGATTTCCATGCCCTTGAAGGGCTGGGCGGCCTTTTCATACCACTGCAGTTCCTTCAGCTGGTCGGCCTTCGACAGCGTCGAGGGCTGGAATTCGCTGTCGATCCACTTCTGTGCGGTGGCGTCGTCGGCAAGCGCCGGCGCGGCCATCGTGACGGATGCCGCGATCAGCGCGGCCGCACTGGTCATCGTCAGCAGACGATCCTTGGTCTTTCCTCTCAAGTGTCGCATTTTTGGTTCCTCCGGTTGCAGAACAAAAACCAGGCCCGGGTTGATCCCGGATCTGCTCGTTTTTCGCGTCTCTCAGACGGTGCGGAAAATCGCAGCGGCCGAGAGCAGCGAAATCACGGTTGCGAGCCACAGGCTCGAAATCTCAACGCCTTCTTCCCCAATGGGCAGAGTGGCGATCGCATCGGTGCCGACAAAGGCGATCCACAGCAGATGGATGACAGCGGTCAGCACCAGAGAAATGAACAGCCGGTCGCCGCGCGTCGTCGGAATCCGCAGGATGCCGATCCGCTCGGCCTCGGGATAGGCGACCGCAAGCCAGGTCATGACGCCCAAGGTCAGCGACAGCATCACAAAGAAGATCGCGGTCGGCAGCGTCCAGGCCATCCATGCGATGTTTTCCATGATCAACTCTCACGCCTGCGCATGATCTTGTCCGAAAACCGGTATCCACTTTTCGGGATCATGCGCTACACCCTTCCCAGCGCACAGCCGCGCGCGATGTAGTTGCGGCCGAACCAGATCACCAGCGCACCGGGGATGATGGTCAGCACGCCGGCGGCGGCCAACAGACCCCAGTCCATGCCGGCGGCGGAAACCGTGCGCGTCATGATCGCGGAAATCGGCTTGGCGTTGACCGTCGTCAGCGTGCGCGCCAGCAGCAGCTCGACCCAGGAGAACATGAAGCAGAAGAACGCGGCTACGCCGATGCCGCTCGCGATCAGCGGCACCAGTATCTTGACGAAGAAGCGCGGGAACGAATAGCCATCGAGGAACGCGGTCTCGTCGATCTCGCGCGGCACGCCGGACACAAAACCTTCGAGGATCCAGACCGCCAGCGGCACATTGAAGATGCAGTGCGCCAGCGCCACCGCCCACGGCGTATCGAACAGGCCGATCGCCGAATAGAGGTTGAAGAACGGCAGTGCATAGACCGCGGCCGGCGCCATCCGGTTCGACAGCAGCCAGAAGAACAGGTGCTTGTCGCCGAGGAAGCGGTAGCGCGAAAACGCGTAGGCCGCCGGCAGCGCCACCGCGATCGAGATCACGGTGTTGATCACGACATAGGTCAGCGAATGGATATAGCCGGAATACCAGCTCTCGTCCGTGAAAATGCGCATGTAGTTTGCCAGCGTCGGCTGGTGCGGCCACAGCGTCATGGTCGAGACGATCTCGCCATTGGTCTTGAAGCTCATGTTGACGAGCCAGTAGATCGGCAACAGCAGGAAAATCAAAAACAGCGCCATGATGGTGCGGCGGCCGGGAATCGAATGCATCATGCGACTCCCTGTTTGGCCGGACGTTCGTTCCCGGCGTTGGTCATCACGGTGTAGAAGATCCAGCACACGATCAGGATGATCAGGTTGTAGACCAGCGACAACGCCGCGGCCTTGCCGAGGTCGAACTGCCCGAGCGCGATCTTGACCAGTTCGATCGAGACGAAGGTGGTCGAATTGCCGGGTCCGCCGCCGGTCACCACGAACGGCTCGGTGTAGATCATGAAACTGTCCATGAACCGCAGCAGCACCGCGATCAGCAGCACGCGGTTCATCTTCGGCAACTGGATCGCCTTGAAGACGGCCCAGCGCGAGGCGCCGTCGATTTGCGCCGCCTGATAATAGGCGTCGGGGATCGACTTCAAACCGGCGTAGCACAACAGCGCGACCAGGCTGGTCCAGTGCCAGACATCCATCACGATGACGGTGGCCCAGGCATCGAACTCGTTGGAGACGTAGTTGTAGTTCATGCCCAGACTATTGAGCGTATAGCCGAGCAGGCCGATGTCGGGCCGGCCAAAGATCTGCCAGATGGTTCCGACCACGTTCCACGGAATCAACAACGGCAGCGCCATGATCACGAGGCAGGCGGCGACCGTCCAGCCCTCGCGCGGCATCGACAGCGCCACCACGATGCCGAGCGGCACCTCGATGGCAAGAATCACGGCGGAGAAGAACAGGTTGCGGGCCAGCGAATCCAGAAAACGTCCGCCGAGATCGGTGGAGGGATCGAGCAGTTCCTTGAACCAGCCGACGCCGTTCCAGAAGAACTGGTTGTTGCCGAACGTGTCCTGCATCGAATAGTTGACCACCGTCATCAGCGGCAGGATCGCGGAGAACGCCACCACCAGAAACACCGGCAGCACCAGGAACCAGGCTTTCTGGTTGACCGTCTTGTCCATCAGGCAACCCCCTCGACCAGGCGGCTGTCGGCATAGACGTGAATATGCGAGGGATCGAACACGAGCCCGACCGTGTTGTCGGGAACGGAAAATCCTGCCGGTACGCGGGCGGCGAATTTGGCGTCGCCGACGCGAACGCGGGCAAAACGGATCCGCCCGAGATCGTCGATGCGCTCGATATTGGCCGACAACAATCCGGACGCGGGCGCTGCAACGTTGACAAATTCCGGCCGCACGCCGATCTCGATCTTGGCGCCCGGGGGCAGCACGCCGTAATTGCGATGCAGGCCGATGGTGTGGCCGTCGATCCGCGCCTCGTGTCCGCTGACTATGGCCGGCACGATGTTCATGCCGGGCGAACCGATGAAGTAGCCGACGAACGTATGCGCGGGCTTGTCGAACAATTCGGCCGGGGTGCCGCTCTGCACCACGCCGCCGTCATGCATCACGACCACGGTATCGGCAAAGGTCAGCGCGTCGGTCTGGTCGTGGGTGACGTAGATCATCGTCAGGTCGAGGTCGCGGTGCAGCGCCTTCAGTTTCGAGCGCAACTGCCACTTCAGTTCGGG
>JBBRSX010000023.1:0-56099 GCA_038244925.1 Hyphomicrobiales bacterium
CAGCGTGATATCGATCGACAAGCGCATCCTCGATCTGGAAAATCCGTCGCAGGAAGTGATCGCTTCCGATCAGAAGCGGCTGGTGGTCGACGCCTTTGCCCGCTATCGCATCAAGAACGCGCTGCGCTTCTATCAGAGCATCGGCTCGATCCAGGCCGCCAACATCCAGCTCACGACGCTGTTGAACGCGTCGCTGCGCCGCGTGCTGGGCGAGGTCACCTTTATTCAGGTGGTTCGTGACGAGCGGGAGGCGTTGATGAACCGGATCCGCGACCAACTCGACAAGGAAGCCGACGGTTACGGCATCCAGGTGGTCGATGTCCGTATCCGCCGCGCCGACCTGCCGGAGCAGAACAGCCAGGCAGTCTACCAGCGGATGCAGACCGAGCGGCAGCGCGAAGCTGCGGAGTTCCGCGCCCAGGGCGGCCAGAAGGCGCAGGAGATCCGATCGAAGGCCGATCGTGAGGCAACGGTGATCATCGCCGAGGCCAATTCGACCGCCGAGCAGACGCGGGGCGCCGGCGATGCCGAGCGCAACCGGCTGTTCGCCGAGGCCTACGGCAAGGATCCGGATTTCTTTGCTTTCTACCGCTCGATGACGGCCTATGAGAACGGGCTGAAGTCGAACGATACCCGCTTCCTGCTGCGGCCGGATTCGGAGTTCTTCCGCTTCTTCGCCAATCCGGCCGGGCATCCGCCGGTGGCGGCTGCGCCGAAGCCATAAGGTTGGCGGCGGGATACAAAAGGTGTAGCGAAGCGGGATTCGCTTCGCTGCCATAAGCGCAAAAACGGCGCTGTTTACGGGAGGTTGCTATCCGATGAGGTCCATAGCGTTCACCGACTTCCTCATCGGTGTAGGAATCCTGTTTGTGCTGGAAGGCTTGATGTTCGCGGCGAGCCCGGCCTGGATGCGCCGCGCCATGAAGAGCGCGCTGGCGACGCCCGACAACATCTTGCGGGCTGTTGGCATCGGATCGGCAGTCGTGGGCCTGGTGCTGATCTGGTTCGTTCGGCGGTAGAATATTTACGTCATTCCGGGGCGCATCGAAGATGCGAACCTCAGATTTGCACTTGCACATCGGGGAATCTCGAGATTCCCCGGTGCGCAATTGTGCACCTGAGGTCTGGTCCTTCGGACCATCCCGGAATGACGGCTACCAAATTGTTAGTAAATCCCTGTTGCGTCAACGAAATCGTGAGCCGCCGGCCGCCGGTTTTTTGCCGGATTGTCCGGCTCAAATGCTTGCACCGCAGACCCGTTCGGGCGCACTGTGACCGAAATCGACCTTTTGGAGAGAAGCTGACATGACCGGTGCCAGACCCGCCTTGAGCCGCCGCCTGCGCCTGATGGGGCTTGCGATCACGCTCGGCACCGCCGGCATGCTGGCGTCTGCGCCGGCCAGCGCGCGCGGGCCGGACGGTATCGCCGACGTCGCCGAGAAGGTGATCGACGCCGTCGTCAACATCTCGACCTCGCAGACCGTCGATGCCAACAAGGGCGGTGGCGGTGACCGTGGCGCGATGCCGCAATTGCCGCCGGGTTCGCCGTTCGAGGAATTTTTCGACGACTTCTTCAAGAACCGGCGCGGTGGCGGCCCCGGGAAGGGCGGCGAAAAGAACAGCGACATGCAGCCGCGCAAGACCAATTCGCTCGGCTCCGGCTTCATCGTCGACACCTCGGGCGTCGTCGTGACCAACAATCACGTCATCGCCGACGCCGACGAGATCAACGTGATCATGAACGACGGCACCAAGATCAAGGCCGAACTGGTCGGCGTCGACAAGAAGACCGACATCGCGGTTCTCAAGTTCAAGCCGGTGAAGCCGCTGATCGCGGTGAAGTTCGGCGATTCCGACAAGCTGCGTCTCGGCGTATGGGTGATCGCGATCGGCAATCCGTTCTCGCTCGGCGGCTCGGTCACGGCCGGCATCGTCTCGGCGCGTAACCGCGACATCAGCCAGGGACCGTACGACAACTACATCCAGACCGACGCGTCGATTAATCGCGGCAACTCCGGCGGACCGTTGTTCAACCTCGAAGGCGATGTGGTCGGCGTCAACACGCTGATCATTTCGCCGACCGGCGGTTCAATCGGCCTCGGCTTTGCGGTGCCGTCGAAGACGGTCGCCGGCGTGGTCGATCAGCTCCGGCAGTTCGGCGAACTGCGCCGCGGCTGGCTCGGCGTGCGGATTCAGCAGGTCACCGACGAGATCGCCGAGAGCCTCAACATCAAGCCCGCCCGCGGCGCGCTGGTGGCGGGCGTCGACGACAAGGGCCCGGCAAAACCCGCCGGCATCGAGCCCGGCGACATCGTGGTCAAGTTTGACGGCAAGGACGTCAAGGATCCGAAGGACCTGTCGCGCGTGGTGGCCGATACCGCGGTCGGCAAGGAAGTCGACGTCGTGATCATCCGCAAGGGCAACGAGGAAACCCGCAAGGTGACGCTCGGCCGCCTCGAGGATAACGAGAAGGCGCAGCAGGCTTCCGCCAAGGCCAAGGAAGAGCCTGCCGAAAAGCCGGTAACGCAAAAGGCGCTCGGGCTTGATCTCGCGACGCTGAGCAAGGACCTGCGCAGCAAGTACAAGATCAAGGAAAGCGTCAAGGGCGTGGTCGTCACCGGCGTGGACGGCACCTCGGACGCTGCCGAAAAGCGGCTGTCCGCCGGCGACGTCATCGTCGAGGTGGCGCAGGAAGCGGTGAGCAACGCCGCCGACATCAAGAAGCGCGTCGATCAGCTCAAGAAGGACGGCAAGAAGTCAGTGCTGCTGCTGATCGCCAATGGCGACGGCGAACTTCGCTTCGTGGCGCTGAGCGTGCAGTAAAGCTGGCGCTCCACAGCGGCTCTATCGCCCGCAGAACCTGCGAGCGTTGGTCGCTGCATCCGGACTGCCCATGGTGGCGCCGGTGCGGAAGAGTTCGCAGGCCTTGTGGTTGTCCTTGGGAACACCGAGGCCATTAACGTACATCGCGCCGAGCCGCGAATGCGCTGCGGCGTTGCCGGCTTCAACGGCCTTGCGATAATAAAACAGCGCTTTGCTGTAATCCCGGGGCGCGCCGAGCCCCAACTCGTAAAGTCTGCCGACCTGGTTGAGCGACTCGTCGATGCCGGCGGCCGCCGCAGATTCGTACAGCACTCGCGCGGTTGAGTAATCCCGCGCAACGCCTTTGCCCTCGGCATTCAATGCTGCCAGATTATGCATCGCGACCGGATGCTTCAGATCGACCGCCTTGATGTAGTAGATGATGGCGTCGCGGAAATTATTCAACTTGCCGTAGGAACGGCCGAGTTGGAAAAACACCCGGCGCGGTGCGCCTGGAATATCAACGGCCTTCCGGCACGCCAGAATACCAGCCTGTGCCGCAAGTGCTTCAGGTTCGACGCCCGGAATGCTGGCGGGCTTGTCTGGATCGCGCGGGCTTGCCGCGGCGCGATCGCAGGCTTCGATTTCCGGCGAGGTGACTTCCGGGCCTGTTTCGATCGGCTTCGGCGCAGCCGCCGCCACCTTCGTAGCTGGGACTTCCGGTTGGCGTGCAGCTGGCGTTTCCGGCGGACGTGCCACGGGAACTTCGGCCCTTGCGACCGGCGTAACCGTCGGCGCGCCCGTCAGGGTCACCCTGCCGACGATCCCGTCATAATAAGCGGGAATCTGTTCGTGCCCGACGCTTTGCGCCAGTCCGCGCACGCGTTCCTGGGTTTCCTTGGCGATATCGATCAGCGTCATGTCATTGCGAGGGATCAGCGGCAGAAAACTTCGCACGAAGATCGAAGTCTTTTCAGGATCGGACGGCGACAGTCGATCCAGTGCTTCCTGCTTGGCGCCCGCCGAGAACATAATGAAAACGCCGCCGGAGGCGTCCATGCGAGCGAGGCCGCGCGTTCCGCTCAACGCACGGGTGCCTGTTTTCGCGAAGGGATTGTTGCGGCAGGCATCGAGGATTGCGATCACCCGCCCGGCGCCCTTGGTTCTGAAACGCTCGATGATGTCGGCCGCGTTGAAAGCTTCGTCCTTGACGAGGCCTGCTTCGCCCTCGCGCGCGGCGGGAACGTCGATCGGGAGCAGCCAGTTCTGGCCGTCGATCTCGAAACCATGGCCGGAGAAGTGGAACACCACCGTGTCGCCCGGCTCGACCTTGGATTCCACTTTTGAAAAGGCCCGGCTCATCTGACGTTTGGTGCCATTTTCGACCAGCTCGACGTCGAACCCGACTGACTGCAGGCTGTCACGCATCGCGTGGGCGTCGTTGACGCCGGCCACGAGCTGAGGAACTTCGGCATAGGCGTCGTTGCCGACGACGATAGCCAATTGCTTTGCCGTTGCGATGGAGGGAGCCAGAAGCAGGAAAACGCCTAATCCCAAACCGAAAAATCTCTTGCCCACACAGCCTCCGACATTCGCGTCGCATTCAACGATCAACGGTGCCCCGTTCGCCGTGACTATAATCGTATCGAAATATCTCGGAAGGTCTGTAGCCGGGATCACACACCTCGCCGCATACATGGCGAGCATCGGTATCGGTATACGCTCGATCTGACGCTGGCAGTGAAAGGTGAAATTAAGCCTCCACAAACTCCTCGCGCCGATACCCCTGCGCGTACAACAGCGCGCTGAGATCGCCGTAGTCGATCCGCGCAGCCGCGGCAGCGGCGACCGCCGGCTTGGCATGATAGGCGACGCCTAAGCCCGCCGCCTCGATCATGCCGAGGTCGTTGGCGCCGTCGCCGGTCACCAGCGTGTCGATCTCGTCGAGATCGAAAGATTCGCGCAGCTCGACGAGCGTCGCGAGTTTGGTGGCGCGGCCCAGGATCGGTTCGGTGACTTCACCGGTAAGTTTGCCGTCGCGAACTTTCAGTTCGTTGGCGCGGTTTTCCTGAAAACCGATCTTGGCGGCGACGGCGTTGGTGAACAGCGTGAAGCCGCCCGATATCAGGCAGGTCCAGGCGCCGTGCGCACGCATGGTGGCGACCAGTTCGCGGCCGCCCGGCGTCAGCGTGATGCGTTTTTCCAGCACCTCGTCGATCACGCCGACCGGCAAATCCTTCAACAGCGCGACGCGCTCGCGCAGCGCCGGTTCGAACTCAATCTCGCCGCGCATCGCGCGTTCGGTGATCCCTGCGACATGCGCCTTGAGGCCGGCGAAATCGGCCAGTTCGTCGATGCACTCCTGGCCGATCATGGTGGAATCCATGTCGGCCAGAAAAAGCTTCTTGCGCCGGAACGCGGCAGGCTGCACGACAATGTCGATCGGCAGGTCGCCGCGCGCCTGTTGCAGGCGGGTTTCGATCGCCTTGATATCGGCCCGGCTATTGAAGGATTGGCCTTCGAAGGGGATATCGACCGCCACCTCGTCGAACAGCCACTGCGCCGATCCGGGCCGTGGCAGTACGGCCAGCGCGCCGTCGACGATGGTCGTATCGAGCGCGGGGTTGGCGGGATTGCAGATGAGCGTGGCGACCAGGGACATGCAGGCGGGTTCGCAAGGTTTGAGCAAGCAGGATCTGAGCAAGGCCGTGCTTATCGCAGGGCCGACCGCCAGCGGCAAGTCGGCGCTGGCGCTGGAGCTTGCGCAAAAAACCGGCGGCGTCGTCATCAACACCGATTCCATGCAGGTCTATCGCGACCTCTGTGTCATCACGGCGCGGCCGACTCTGGAAGAGGAGGCGCAGGTTCCGCACCGCCTCTACGGCCATGTCGATGCGGGCGTGAATTTCTCCGCTGGCGCCTGGGTGACGGACGCCACAAAAGTGCTGGCGGAGACACGCGCGGCGGGCCGCCTGCCGATTTTTGTCGGCGGTTCCGGCCTCTACTTCAAGGCGCTGACCTCAGGCCTGTCGGCGGTGCCGCCGATTGCCGCCGAGGTGCGCGAGGCCGTCCGCGCGCGGCTGGAGCGCGACGGCGTCGAAGCGCTGCATGCCGAACTGGCGCGACGCGATCCGGCTGCGGCCGAGCGTTTGAAGCCGCGCGATCGCGCCCGGATTGCCCGCGCGCTGGAGGTCGTGGAGTCCACCGGCCGCTCGTTGACCGATTGGCATCGCGAAGGTCTGCCGCCGTTGCTGTCCTCAGGCGAATTTTCCGCGCTGTTTCTTAGCCCGGAACGCAACTCTCTCTACGCCCGGATCGACGCGCGGTTCGAGGCGATGCTGGCGGGCGGGGCGCTGGAAGAGGTTGCAGCGCTGGCCGCGCGAAACCTCGATCCGCTGCTGCCGGCGATGAAGGCCCACGGGGTCCCGGCGCTGATCCGCCACATCAAGGGCGAGATCACCCGCGAGGCCGCCGCCGAGATCGGCCGCGCCGATACCCGCCATTACGCCAAGCGGCAATTCACCTGGTTCCGACACCAACTGCCTGATTTCGAGTGGATGGCGCGGGAGGCGACGCGGGGGTGGCTGGAGGGTGTCATTCCGGGGCGCGAAGCGAATTCGGAATCTCGAGATTCCCCGATGCGCACTTAGCGCATCTGAGGTCTGGTCCTTGGGACCATCCCGGAATGACGTCGGAGTGAGAGGGCACCCACGCATGGCGGGAACCGCAAATTCGCACTCGCCGAAACGCCGGAACACCGCTAAGCTGCATAAATCGCGCAGAATGCCGCCTTCCCTTGACTTCCGGAGACCGGGCGGTATAACCCGCGCAACCTTTGGGAAGTCCGAGACCTCGAATGCGTAATATTATTACCAAACTCCTTATCGTAGTCGTACCCAGGCGCACCGCCGGGGGTGGCTAAAGGCCATCCAAATTCGGACGGTGCGCATGGGGCCTCTGGGGCCCTTTTTTATTTCCTAAAATCTCGAAGCCAAAAGCAGCCGCTGGCAACAGCGGATCCGAAGCAAGCCAAGGAACGCGTCATGACCGACAACAGCCACGATCCGAACCAGATGACCGGCGCCGCGATGATCGTTCGCGCGCTCATCGATCATGGCGTGCAGCATTTGTTCGGCTATCCCGGCGGCGCGGTGCTTCCGATCTATGACGAGATTTTCCAGCAGAGCGAAGTCGAGCACATTCTGGTGCGGCACGAGCAGGGCGCCGGCCACGCCGCGGAGGGCTATGCGCGCTCGACCGGCAAGCCCGGCGTGGTGCTGGTGACCTCGGGTCCCGGCGCCACCAACATGGTGACGCCGCTGACCGACGCGCTGATGGATTCGATCCCGCTGGTCTGCATCACCGGCCAGGTGCCGACGCACCTGATCGGCAATGACGCGTTTCAGGAATGCGACACCGTCGGCATCACCCGTCCCTGCACCAAGCACAACTGGCTGGTGCGCGACGTCAACGATCTCGCAAAAGTGCTGCACGAGGCGTTCTACGTCGCGACGACAGGCCGCCCCGGGCCGGTGCTGGTCGACGTTCCCAAGGACGTACAGTTCGCGGTCGGCACCTACCATCCGCCGCGCAAATCCGACGTGCACGTGTCCTACTCGCCGCGGGTGAAGGGCGATGCGGCGCAGATCCGCAAAGCCGTGGCGCTGCTGGCTGCGGCGAAACGCCCGGTGATCTATTCCGGCGGCGGCGTCATCAATTCCGGACCCGAGGCGTCGAAGTTGTTGCGCGAACTGGTCGAAGCGACCGGCTTTCCAATCACCTCGACCTTGATGGGCCTTGGTGCTTACCCCGCGTCCGGCAAGAACTGGCTCGGCATGCTGGGGATGCACGGCACCTACGAGGCCAACATGTCGATGCATGATTGCGATGTCATGCTGTGCATCGGCGCGCGGTTCGACGACCGTATCACCGGGCGCGTCGATGCATTCTCGCCGGGCTCGAAGAAGATCCATATCGATATCGATCCCTCCTCGATCAACAAGAACATCCGCGTCGACGTGCCGATCATCGGCGATGTCGGCAACGTGCTGGGCGATCTCCTGCAGGTGTTCAAGGCGGAAGCCAAAAAGCCCGACATCAAGCCGTGGTGGGCGGAGATCGCCAAATGGCGCGCGCGCAATTCGCTCGCCTACAAAAAGAACAACGATATCATCCTGCCGCAATACGCCATCGAGCGGCTGTTCGCGGCGACGCGCGGCCACGACACTTACATCACGACCGAGGTCGGCCAGCACCAGATGTGGGCGGCGCAGTTCTTCGGTTTCGAAGAGCCGCACCGCTGGATGACGTCGGGCGGTCTCGGCACCATGGGCTATGGCCTGCCGGCCGCGCTCGGCGTCCAGGTCGCGCATCGCGACAGTCTCGTCATCGATATCGCCGGCGACGCCTCGGTGCAGATGACGATGCAGGAAATGTCGACGGCGGTTCAGTATGAACTGCCGATCAAGATCTTCATCCTGAACAACCAGTATATGGGCATGGTGCGGCAGTGGCAGCAGTTGCTGCACGGCAACCGGCTGTCGCATTCCTATTCGGAAGCGCTGCCGGATTTCGTCAAGCTCGCGGATGCGTTCGGCTGTGTCGGCCTGCAGGCGATCAAGCCTGGCGATCTCGATGGCGCGATCAAGGAAATGATCTCGGTCAAGCGCCCGGTGCTGTTCGACTGCCGCGTCGCAGCGCTGGAAAACTGCTTCCCGATGATTCCGTCCGGCAAGGCGCACAACGAAATGCTGTTGCCGGCGGAAGCCACCGACGAAGCCACCGCCGCAGCCTTCGCCGGCGGCAAGGCGCTGGTGTGATGGAATCGTCAGATGTTTGATCTGAAGGAACTGGAACGAGCACACGAGATCGTCGGAGCGGCGGTGCCGCCGACGCCGGCGCATGCCTGGCCGCTGCTGGCGCAGCGGCTCGGGACCACAGTGATCGTCAAGCACGAGAACCACACGCCGACTGGCGCCTTCAAGGTGCGCGGCGGACTTGTCTATGCCGACCGCCTGAAGCGCGAGCGGCCGCACGTCGCCGGGCTGATTTCGGCGACAACGGGCAATCACGGTCAGAGTCTGGCTTTCGCGGGCCGCCGCTACGGCATACCGGTGATGATCTACGCCCCGCACGGCAATTCGGTCGAGAAGAACCGCGCGATGCGGGCCTTCGGGGCGAACCTTGTCGAACATGGCGATGACTTCCAGTCCGCCCGCGAGGAGGCCGAGCGCCGCGCCGAACGTGATCGGCTGGAATTCGTGCCGTCCTTCCATCCCGATCTGGTGCTGGGCGTTGCGACCTACGCGCTTGAGCTGTTTCGAAAGGCCGGCGATCTCGATGTACTTTACGTCCCGATCGGTCTCGGCTCTGGCATCTGCGGCTGCATTCTGGCGCGCGATCTGCTGGGGCTGAAGACCGAAATCGTCGGCGTGCAATCGACCGAAGCGCCTTCCTATGCGCTGTCGTTTGCGGCCGGTACGGTCGTCAGCACAAACAGCAGCAATACGCTTGCCGACGGCGTGGCGACGCGTGTGCCTGATGCGGATGCGCTTGCTATCATCCGCAAGGGAGCTTCGCGGATTGCGCAGGTCACGGACGACGAAATCGCCGCGGCGATGCGGGCGTACTGGACCGATACCCACAACCTCGCTGAAGGCGCCGGTGCGGCTCCGCTCGCGGCCGCCCTGCAGGACAAGAACAAGCTTCAAGGCAAACGCGTCGGCCTCGTTCTGAGCGGTGGCAATATCGATTTTGATCGGTTTCGCCGCTGGGTCGGGCCAGAAGTCAGCACTTCCGTCGCCAGCACTGCGCTGGCGTAAACGAAATTTGGGGACGACCATGAACCAGCCCGCATCTGCCTACGTCCTCGAAGAGCGCCACGATCCGACCGAGTCGCACACGCTGTCGGTGCTCGTGCAAAACGAGCCCGGCGTGCTCGCGCGGGTGATCGGGCTGTTTTCGGGGCGCGGGTACAACATCGAAAGTCTCACGGTCTCCGAGACCGAGAGCCAGAAACATCTGTCGCGGATCACCATCGTTACCACGGGCACGCCGATGGTGATCGAGCAGATCAAGCACCAGCTCGACCGCATGGTGCCGGTCTACCGCGTCGTCGACATGACCCTGACCGGCCGCTCGATCGAGCGGGAGCTGGCGATGGTCAAGGTGCGCGGCGGTGGCGACAACCGCGTCGAGGCGCTGCGGCTGGCGGATGCGTTCCGCGCCCGCGTCATCGACGCCACCACCGAGAGCTTTGTGTTCGAGATCACAGGCAATTCCGCAAAAATCAATCAATTCATCGACCTGATGCGCCCGCTCGGCCTTGTCGAGGTGTCGCGCACCGGCGTCGCCGCGATCGGGCGCGGGCCTGAAGGGATGTGAACATGCTGGCGCGCGACTGGTACTACAATCAAAGGCGTCAGCTCGGGCTCGATTCCGCGGTCGCCTCGATCTACGACCGGCATGACGACAGCGACGTCCGCGCGCGCGCCGCATTGACCATGCTGGGCGTGCAGCGCGGCTGGCGCGTCGCCGATATCGGCTGCGGCAACGGCGTGCTGGCCTGCGAGGCAGCACTGCTCGGCGCCGAGGTCGACGCGATAGATATTTCGCCGGCGATGCTGGCGCTCGCCAATATCTACGCGCGCGACCGCAAGGTCGCGGTCCGCACCCAGCCGGCGGGAATGCTGAGCTTCGCCTACAAGCCGAATTCCTATGACCTGATCGTCAGCGAATTCACGCTGCACCATCTGCCGGATTTCTGGAAAACGGTGGCGCTGGCGAGGATTTTTGCCGCGCTGAAACCGGGCGCCAATTTTTACCTGCGCGACATCGTCTTCGTCAGCACGCCCGACGGCGTCGAGCGCGACGTCGAGCAATGGGCGGATTTCACCATCAAGAATCACGATTTCGAGCACGAAGCCGTGGTCACCCATATGCGCGACGAATACTCGACCTTCGGCTGGGTGATCGAACGCATGCTGACCGATATCGGCTTCGTGCTGGAATCGGTCGATTATCACGCGCCGCTGCACGGCACCTATCTCCTGCGCAAACCGAAGCCGGATCAACAGAGCTAGAAAAAAATGAAACCGGCGGATGTCTGCATCGCCGTGCTGGTGGCGGTGATCTGGGGGCTTGGCTTTCCCATAGCCAGGATCGCGCTCAACGAATTGTCGCCGGAGCTGATGACAACGCTGCGTTTTGCGATTGCAGCGCTGCCATGCCTTTTCGTGCGCAGGCCTGACGTGTCATGGGGGGTCTTGGTCGCAACCAGCTTCACGCTGTTTCTCAGTCAGTTCCTCGCCCAGACCGTTGCCATCAAGCAAGGCGTTCCGGTCGGCCTCACCAGCGTCATCGTGCAGAGCCAGGCGCTATTCACCATCGGCTTTGCGGCGATCCTGTTCGGCGAACGGCCGACGCGCATGCAGGCGGCGGGCATCGGATTGGCTACCGTCGGTCTGCTGATGATCTGCGGCACGGTGGGTTATGATTTCAGCGTCGGTGCCTTTTCCGTGCTATTGATCTCGCCGATCGCTTTTGCGGCCGGCAACATCCTGCTGCGGCGCGCGCAGGATGCGCCGATGTTCGACCTCTGTACGTGGCTGTGTCTGGTCGCCGCTGTTCCCCTGCTGGCGCTGACATTGGTCACCGACGGGCCGCAGCCGACCTGGCAAGCCCTGACGCAGATGTCGCTGACGGCCATTGTTTGCATGCTCTGGCTCGGCGGGATCTCCATTTGCGTTTCCTACTGGCTGTGGGGCCGGCTGCTGCGGGACTATCCGGCGGCGCAGGTGGTGCCGTTCGCGTTGCTGGTGCCGTTCGTCGGCTCCGCCGCATCGAGCATTGCGTTCGGCGAAACGTTTGGCCCGTTGCGGCTCGCGGGCATGATCACGGTGGTCGGCGGCATCGCCATCATGGTGCTGGCGAAGCGCGCCACCGCGTCGAAACCAGACGTATTCGAAACCAGACCTGCCGAAGATCGCGTGAGGTCCTGATGTCGCACTCGCTTCTGTTCGCCTTCGTGATCTTCGCCAACGTGATGGCGTTCACGCCGGGACCGAACAACATCATGGTGCTGTCGTCCGGGCTGACCTACGGCGTTCGACCGACGTTTCCGCATATCGCCGGCATCGGAATTGGCGTTGGCTTCATGGTTGCCGCGGTGGGCGTGGGCTTTGGCGCCATCTTCCTCGCCTATCCGGTACTGCAGACCGTCCTCAAATATGCCGGCGCGGCGTACCTGATCTATCTCGCCGCCATCATCGCCATGTCGGCACCATCAGTGCCGGGAGACGCGAGCGGGCGCGGCCCGATGACCTTCTGGGGCGCGGTCATGTTCCAGTGGGTCAACGTCAAGGGCTGGGTGATGGCGATCGGCTGCATTACCGCCTATGGGGCGATTGCCGGCTTTCCCTGGAACATTGCCGTCCAGAGCGCGGTGATGCTGGTTTTGGGGGCGCTGTCGTCGCTGGCCTGGGCGCTGGCCGGCAGTTGGCTGCAGCCGCTGCTGCGCTCGCCCCGGGCAGTCCGGGCCTTCAACATTGCCATGGCGGTGCTGTTGCTGGCCTCCCTCTACCCGGTCTTCATGGACGCATGATGCCGCACTGCGCCATGCGAGAGAAGGGTTTCCCCTGAGGGCAAAAAGCTCTAGACAACGCCGGAAATTCGCGGGCGACCGGCGGTCCCGACCACCCAAATGCCTGATTAACCGGCCGATTTTGGCCATCGATTGAGGAAACGACTATGCGAGTTTATTACGATCGTGATGCCGACCTGAACCTGATCAAGGGCAAAAAGGTCGTCATCGTCGGCTACGGCAGCCAGGGGCATGCCCATGCGCTGAACCTGAAGGATTCCGGCGTCAAGGACGTGGCGATCGCGCTACGCAAGGGCTCGGCCTCGGCCAAGAAGGCCGAAGCGGCCGGCTTCAAGGTGATGGAAGTCGCCGAGGCCGCCAAATGGGCCGATCTGGTCATGATGCTGACCCCCGATGAGCTGCAGGGCGACATCTACCGCGAGCACCTGCACGACAACATGAAGAAGGGCTCAGCCCTGGTGTTCGCCCACGGTCTCAACGTCCACTTCAACCTGCTCGACCCGCGCGCCGACCTCGACGTGCTGATGATCGCCCCCAAGGGCCCCGGCCACACCGTGCGCTCGGAATACCAGCGCGGCGGCGGCGTGCCCTGCCTGATCGCGATCTCCAAGGACGTCTCCGGCAATGCCCATGACCTCGGGCTGAGCTACGCCTCGGCGATCGGCGGCGGCCGCGCCGGCATCATCGAGACCTCGTTCAAGGAAGAGTGCGAGACCGACCTGTTCGGCGAGCAGGTGGTGCTCTGCGGCGGCCTGGTCGAGCTGATCAAGGGCGGCTTCGAGACCCTGGTGGAAGCCGGCTATGCCCCCGAGATGGCCTATTTCGAGTGCCTGCACGAGGTCAAGCTGATCGTCGACCTGATCTATGAAGGCGGCATCGCCAACATGAACTACTCGATCTCCAACACCGCCGAATATGGCGAATACGTCACCGGCCCGCGGATCGTCACCGCCGAGACCAAGGCTGAGATGAAGCGCGTGCTGGCCGACATCCAGGGCGGCAAGTTCGCCCGCGACTGGATGCTGGAGAACAAGGTCAACCAGACCTCGTTCAAGGCCACCCGCGCCAAGCTCGCCGCCCACCCGATCGAGGAAGTCGGCGAAAAGCTCCGCGACATGATGCCGTGGATCAAGAAGGGCGCGCTGGTCGACAAGACCAAGAACTGAGGCTGCTGCGCTGCAAACGGAATTTTAATGCGTCTTCGACAATATCAGGCGAGATCGCGTATACGCGGTCTCGCCTTTTGTTTGAAGAATTGAGTGTTCATTCGAATTCTTGAACACTCCACGTCGGGCGCCCGGCCTGAACTCGGAACACAGATTTGGCATCACTTCCGATCTTTCATGCGAAGTAGCTAAAGCAATATATTAGCAGCCAAAAATCCAGAGTTTACAAAACGGAAGCGCAGTTTCTTAATCTGCGTTTGATGCCATTCGATCGCTGCTCGAGCGACCACGCAGGCTGCGCCGATCGGAGCTGCAACGCCTCAAGCGCTGGATCAGGCTAGCTGTTCGCCGGCTACTTCTCGAGCCGGTTGTGGAGCTGCCAGAACCGCACGGTGCGCTGGGCGGTCTCCATCGACAGCTTGCGGAAATCCCGTTGCGCTACTTCCAGCGTCGGATCGTCGATCGGGTAGTCGATCGGCCGGTTGCGCAGGATGCTCTCGACCGTCGGCCAGTTGAGCTTCGCCGACCGGCAGGGGATCAGGAGCAGGTCGTTGCGGGGGCCTTCCATCAGCCGGCCCACCATGTCGAGCGGCATGTCGGTGAGCAGCGCGAGCGAGACGGTGACCTCGTCGAACTTCCCGGACTCGGCGAAATGATAGACCGCCGCGTCGTCCAGTTCGTTCAGTTCCTTCATCAGCTTCACGAGTTCCTCGGCGACACCGTAGTTTCGTCCCCGAGGCGGAGCTTCACGGGCGATCGCGTCCAGCACCTGCCGGATCTCTTCCTGGATCGCGGGCGGCGCAATCGCCAGCAGCCTGCCGCGCACGGTCGCCTTGGCGCGGCGCAACAGCTCGCGCAGGAATTCGGCCGGCAGGTCGATACGAAGGCCGAGGATCTCGACCAGTTCGTCGTCGCCGTCGGCACGGGCGACGATGGCGGAATAGCCGTCTTGAGAGAAATGCGCGCCGGCATTGTTGGCCAGCTTTCGGATCACCCGGCCTTCGCCGCGGTCGACGATGACGTCGGTGACGACGGCTGGGAGGTGGGCCCGCCCGGAGATGGCGAGCAGGTGGTCCTGTCCCTTGGTGCTGGCAATCTGGACCAGCGTTTCGGTGCCGAGACGGCTCGAATGCGTCAGCACCTCGCCGGCGACGGCAATTTCGTCGTCCTGGGCAAGATGCTGGATGACCTCGAACGGCGCATAGTCGAGCGGCGCCAGCCGCCGCGACAGCTCGGCCTTGGCGCGGGTCTCGACGCGCGCGATCAACAGGCAGAGCACGTCGTCGAAGACCTTGACCTGGTCGTCGCTGAGACGGTCTCCGTCGTTGAGGAACAGGTCGGTAACCTGCCGCAGGGTGTCGACCCGTTTGGCGGATGAACCGCCCCTGACGGCGTCCTCGAGTTCGGCGATAATCGAATGTGCCGGCTGTTGCACTGGGCAGCCTGTTGGTTGTTGAAAATCCAGACGGCACAATGCCGATAGCGGCCTTACGCTCGCGTTAAGGGCGCGCCGGGTAGAAATGCAAGGCGACCACACCTTAGACGGGCAACCGCGCCGGCGGCCGTCGTCACATCGCGTGCCGGCGTTGAACCGTGCCGATCATTGCGCGGTTTGCGTTCGCGATTGCTTTACCAAGCTTGCTGCGCCGCACACGGCCTTACACGCGACAATTCGCCCCTGTTGATTGCGGATCGCGGATTTGCCGCCGCTTCCGGTATTCCGCTCCCGCTGCTATTCTCTCCAAACCGTTCCACAAAAAACTCGAATAGGAAACTGTCCAACAAGAAGCTGTCAAGCCTGGCCCGCACCGGAGGAGGAAACTCATGAAGCGTGTGCTTAAGGATTTTTTCACGACGAACTTCATTAACGCGCTGTTTCGAGCCCTTGGACTTTCCACACTGATCATCGCCGCAGCCACCGCGTCCGCTGCCGCACAAAAGAAATACGACACCGGCGTTACCGACACCGAGATCAAGATCGGCAACATCATGCCGTATTCAGGCCCGGCCTCGGCCTATGGCATCATCGGCAAGACGATGAGCGCCTACATGCGGATGGTTAACGACAATGGCGGCGTCAACGGCCGCAAGATCAATTTCATTTCCTATGACGATGCCTACTCGCCGCCGAAGACGGTGGAGCAGGCGCGCAAACTGGTCGAGAGCGACGAGGTGTTCTTGATCTTCGCGCCGCTCGGCACCGCGTCGAACGCCGCGATCCAGAAATACATGAACACCATGAAGGTGCCGCAGCTGTTCGTCGCCACCGGCGCCTCGCGCTGGGGCGATCCCGAACATTTCCCCTGGACCATCGGCTGGCAGCCAAACTACCGGGCCGAGGCGCGGATCTACGCCACCTACGTCCTGCAGCATTACCCCAACGCCAAGATCGGCGTGCTCTACCAGAACGACGATTTCGGCAAGGATTACTTGCTGGGCTTGAAGGACGTGCTGCGCGAGAAATATGACAGCCTGGTCGTCGCCAGCGTGCCCTACGAGATCAGCATGCCGACGGTGGATTCGCAGGTAGTGGCGATCAAGACCGCCAACCCCGACATCTTCATCAACATCGGCACGCCGAAATTCGCCGCACAGGCGATCAAGAAGATCGCCGAACTCGGCTGGAAACCGATCCATATCATGACCAACGTCTCGGCTTCGGTCGGCGCAGTGTTGAAGCCTGCCGGGCTCGACAATGCCCGGGGCATTCTCAGTGCCCACTATCAGATGGATGTCACCGATCCGCAGTGGGACAGCCATCCCGGCATGCAGAAATACCGCGCCTTCATGGCGAAGTATTATCCGGAAGCCGACCGCTCCGAGAGCGGGCCGCTGACCGCCTACAATACATCAACCGCATTGGTCGAGGTGCTGAAGCGCTGCGGCGACAATCTCACACGCGAGAACGTCATGAAGATCGTCGCCAACCTGGATTTCGAGATCAACACCTATATCCCCGGCATCCGCATCAAGACCTCGCCGACGGATTTCTATCCGATCGAGCAGGTCCAGATGATGAAGTTCACCGGCGAGAAATGGGAGCTGTTCGGCCCGATCATCGACGGCCACGCGGAGTAGGGGGAGTGCACTTCTCTTCGTGAGATGCTACTTTCGTCGTTGTGAGGTCTCGTCATTCCGGGGGCGATGCGCAGCATCGAACCCGGAATCTCGAGATTCCAGGTCTGGTGCTACTGCACCATGCCGGAATGACGACCTCGAAGTCGCGAGCATCACCGGCTCGCACGATGTAAAGGTCCATCCATGAAATCTGTCGTCATCACCGGCGCGTCTACCGGCATCGGCTGGGCTACCGCAAAGCTGCTGCTCGATCGCGGTTTTCGTGTCTTCGGCAGCGTCCGCAATCAAGCCGACGCCGACCGCCTCAAGGCTGAGTTCGGCGCCAATTTCACGCCGCTGTTGTTCGACGTCACCGACGAGGCGGCGGTGCTGGCGGCGGCGCGCGAGGTGCGCAACGCTCTGGGCGGCGAGACGCTGGCGGGCCTCGTCAACAATGCCGGTATCGGCGTTGGCGGCGCGGTGCTCGAAATTTCCGCCGACGACTTCCGCCGCCAGATGGACGTCAACGTCATCGGTCCGATCATCTCGACCCAGGCGTTCGGCCCGTTGCTCGGCGCCGACCCGTCGCTGAAGGGGCCGAAGGGGCGGATCGTGATGATCTCCTCGGTCGCCGGGAAAGCCGGCAATCCGCTGGCGGCGGCCTACTCGGCGTCGAAGCACGCGATCGAGGGGCTTTCCGAAAGCCTGCGCCGCGAGATGATGCTGTTCGGCATCGACGTCATCATCATCGCGCCGGGTGCGGTGAAGACGCCGATCTGGAGCAAGACCGACAAGATCAACCTCGCCACCAACTCGCCGTTCGGTCCGGCGCTGGACAAGATCCGCCAGTTCACCAGGCATCTCAGCGAAATCGGATTGCCGCCGGAGAAGATCGCCGAGCGGATCTTCCAGGCACTGACGTTGGCCAGTCCAAAAGTGCGCTATCAGATCACGCCGGACCCGATACGGCATCTGGTCCTGTCGATGCTGCCCAAGCGCACCGTCGACAAGATCATTGCCAAGCCCTTGGTCTGGTGCCGCGCGTATGAACCATTTTTTGAAAGGTCTGACCGGCGCTGTCGCCATTTTCGCGCTGGCCTCGACCGCCACTGCCGGCGACCAGGGCGATCCCGAGCAATCCTGCGACGGCAACACCTTCCAGATGGTCGAGTGCCTCAAGGCCAAGACCGCGCAGTGGGACAAGCGGCTGAATATCGCCTATCAGCAGGCGTTGAAGGATGCCGTACCGGCGCAACGCGATCCGTTGCGAGCCGCGCAGCGGCTGTGGATCCAGTACCGCGACGCCAATTGCCTGTATTACGGCATGGGCGAGGGCACCATCGCCCGGCTCGATGCCGGCGAGTGCATGCGCAGCACGACCGAGACGCGCGCCAAGGAACTGGAAGGCCTTGGTCATCAATGATGGCTGGTCATCAGTAATGGCCAGAATTGGCAAGAGCCTGACAGAGCTGACGCAACTGGCCGATGAAGCGCTCCGCAGCCAGCCCGGTTGCGAAACCGCCTCTGTGCCCGATCTCCAGGGCTTTCCCGATGTCCGGGAAGGCCGCAACTGGGAAATTCCCAACGTCGTACTTGGCGACAGCCTGATCAGCGACGTCGATCGGGCTGTCATCACCGTGCACCACCAGCTTGGCCGCAAGTTCTATCTCGTCATCCCGCCCGCACGGCACCCTGCGTCCGCGGCGCCATTGCGATCATGCGCAGCGCGAGCACGGCGAGCAGCGGGATCAGGAACAGCGCATAGAGCGACATGTCGGGAATCCGCTTGCCGAACGAGATCATGAACTGCAGCAGCAGATAGTAACCGCCGGTCAGATGCAGCAGGCGCCAGCCGCGCGCGCCGATAGCGGCTGCGGTGCGGTCGAACGAGGTTGCGGTCATGGCAATGATGAAGGCGTAGCCGATGCCGCCGAAGATGTAGGACGCGATCGAGGTCGCCGCCGCATAGGCCGCGGGATCCATCACGGCGAAGCAGGCAATGGCGACCGCGTGGATCGCGTGCGAGGCCGCGAGGCTGACGCCGAGGTAGCGGCGGTTGCGGCGTTGCCACCGCGTCCACGGATTCGGCCACAGCCGTGCCAGCGCCGCAGCGCTGAAGGCGAGACAGAAGAACAACAGCGAGGTCCGCGCGGTAAAGCGGATCACCATGCGCACGCCGTCGACTTCGAACTGCCGCATGCCGGCGATCCACAGGCTCAGGGCGACCAGCGTCAGCGCGAGCAGGGCGAACAGCCGCCAGCCTTCAAACCAGTCTTGCCGATTATCCGACATCGCGTGTCTCCCTCAGAGTAAATGTAATCATCAGTTACATAGCGCGGGCTTGCGCGGTCAATCCGTGTAATCGGTGCTTACATTCACAAGGGAGTGATGGTAGGAGGAAATATGCGCTCCGCTGCCAGACCACCTGCCGCCAAAACCGCTGCCCCAAAGCCGCGCCGCCGGGCGAGCCCCGCGGTCGCGCCAAAATCCTATCACCATGGCGATCTCCGGCGGGTGCTGATCGACGCCGCGCTGCAGGTAGTCGGCGAAAGCGGGCCCGATGCGGTCAGTGTCCGCGAGGCCGCCCGCCGCGCCGGAGTCTCGCCCGGCGCCCCGTTCCGGCATTTCGCCAGCCGTGATGCCCTGATGCAGGCGGTGGCGAAAGAGGCGCAGCGGCGTTTTCGGGCCGAGATCGAGGCCGCGCTGTCAGAAGCACCGGCCGGCGATCCGCTGGCACGTTTTCGCGTGCTGGGATTGGCCTACTTGCGCTGGGCGATGCGCAATCCGACCCATTTCGAGATCATCTCCAGCCGCCGCTTTTTTGATCACGACAAGGCGGAAGGCGTATCGGCCGATAATGCCGAACTGATCGAACTGACCGAGCGCACGCTGGCCGAGGCGTTCGCGCAGGGCCAGCTCCATTCGGTGGACCTGAAAGCGGTCCAGACCGCCGGCCGCGCGCTGGTCTACGGCTTTGCCCGGATGAATATCGACGGTCATTTTCCGCGCTGGGGCGTCGATGGCGCGGAAGCCGAACGGACCGCGGCAGCGATCATCGACCTGTTTATTGAGGGCATCGCGAAGCGGCCCTGACTCTCTCAGTCATTCCGGGGCGTATCGAAGATGCGAACCCGGAATCTCGAGATTCCGGGTCTGGTCCTACGGCATCCCGGAATGACGTTGCCTGACTGCCGAGCGTCCTGGGCAGGCCTGACCCCATTCGCGCGCGAAACCGGCCATGTCGAGCCAAAAACCGGTTTTCAGGCCATCACACCTTTTAATTGAGATGTGAATGAATTTTCGCGCTCGGGTAGTGTTGTCCCGTTCCCCGAGGCAGCCACCATGACCACTCCACGCAAGGTGTTTAGCTATGCGCCATCCGCCCCAGAACTGATCACCCCACCGAACTGTCGCAGCTGCCGCGCGCGCATGGATCTGACGCGCATCAGTCCCGATGGCGGCGGGCACGTTCTGCGGCACTTCGCCTGTCCCAAATGCCAGCTGACGGTGTGCGTCAGGATTTGACGAACCGGCTGAGCGGCAAATTCATTGCGCGTTCATGACCATTCCACTACATTTTTATGACACGACACAGGTTCCGGCTGGTCGTGCGTCTCCTGGTCGTCGCCAGCCAAGGCTTTTGCATTGCGCCGGGTCATGTTGCTTCCCGACGATGGCGCCCGCGCCAAATCCAGGACCGTCCGCTTCTACCGTAGCCGCCGGCATCGCCGGGATCGGCTTCTGGCGGCTGTCGGCCGTTGCCGCGCCGCATCTGGCGGCGCTGGCGATCATGTACCAGACCGAAACCGATTTCGGCGGGCGCATCGGCTTCCTGCTGTCCTGGGGTATTTTGAACTTCTTCTTCATCGCCCTGCTGCGGCGTCCGGCGCTGTCGGGCGCGCTGTCGCTGACGCTGATCGTGGTGCTGGTGCTGCTGTCGCAGCTCAAGCACTCCGTGGTGCAGATGACCGCGAACTTCGTCGATCTGATGGTGATCGATCGCGACACTGCGGCCTTCCTGTTCACGATCTTCCCGAACCTGCGCTGGTCGGTGATAGGGGCCGGCCTCGTCACGATTCCGCTGATGTACGCGCTGTGGTGGCTCGATCCGTTCCGGATTCGTCGCCTGCCGGCGCTGGCCGGCAAGCTGGCGTGCCTTGCCGTGCTGGTCGTCTATTCCTTTACCTGGCCGGATGAGGCCTGGCGCGGCTATTACGACGACGGCTATCTGTCGAAGTTCTCGCGCTCCGGCGTCACGGCGGTTTCCGATTTCGTCAATTACGGGTTCATGGAATCCGCGGCTGCTATCCCCGAGCGCCTCAAGGTGCCGCTGCTGGATTCCTGCCACCCAGCCGGACGGCGCCCGAACATCATCATGGTCCATGACGAGTCGAGCTTCGACATTCGTACAGCCGACGGCATCAAGGTGCCGCCGGGCTACGGCAGCCATTTCAAGTCCTTCGACGGCAAGGAGCGCAAGTTTCTCGCCGAGAGCAATGGCGGGCCGAGCTGGTTCACCGAATACAACGTTCTCGCCGGGCTGTCGTCGCGTTCGTTCGGCCGATTCGCCTATTTCGTGACGCGCATTGCCTCCGGCCGCGTCGAGCGCGGCCTGCCGCTGGCGCTGCGCCGCTGCGGTTATTCCACGCTGTCGCTCTATCCGGCCTATGGCGCCTTCATGAGCGCGCGCAGTTTCCAGACCACGACCGGCATCCAGCGTTTCCTCGACGCGCGCGATCTCGGCGCCAGGGACGTCGAGCCCGATGCCTTCTTCTACGACAAGGCGCTGAAGCTGATCGCCGAACAGCCGGCCAACACGCCGCTGTTCACCTTCGTCTATCTCGCCGCCAACCATTTCCCGTGGGAGACGCAATATCGCCCTGATCTGACGCCATCGTGGAAGAAGCCCGGCAACGAACCGGTGGTTGACGAATATCTGCGACGGCAGGCGATGAGCGCCGATAGCTACGCGTCCTTTGTCGCAAGCTTGAAGAAGAAATTCCCGGCGCAGCCGTTCTTGATCGTGCGCTATGGCGACCACCAGCCGGAGTTCTCGCCGCATGTGCTCGATCCCGGCCTCGACGAGGCCGGCGTCGGCAAGAAGCTGGAGAATTACGACCCGCGCTACTACGCGACCTATTACGCCATCGACGCCGTCAACTTCGAGCCGGTGAAAAGCCCGGCGGTGATGGACGCCATCGACGCTGCCTACCTGCCGCTGGTGATCCAGGAAGCCGCCGGCATCCCGCTCGACCCGTCGTTCGAGGAGCAGAAGGCCATCATGCTCCGCTGCAACGGCATTTTCTACGATTGCAAGGACGGCGGCGAAGCCCGCCGCCTCAACCGGCTCTTGATCGACGCCGGGATGATCAAGGGATTGTAGGCGCCGCCGTAGCCTCTTCGTAGAGTGGGCAAAGCGAAGCGTGCCCACCATCATTCGCCAAACGCGCCTTGAATATCGTGCAGATTTCACGTTTGGAAATTTTGCTGGTCGGTCGCGCTTGCGCCTCCAGACCTCTCGAAAAGCCATTCTTGATCAGGCTCCAGCGGGTAGAGAAAATCCGCATCGCCATCGGGCATCTCCCAAAGCGCGTGAATATGATCGGGCAAGATGCACATCGCGACGGTCTCGAAAGGATACCGTCGTTGAACGGCTTGATAAATGCGCCGGAGGCGATCGATTTCGTCTGACAACAGATTGCCCGGTCGCTGGGCGAGAACGACCGTGAAAAAGAAGATGCTGCTCTTGGCCGTCGCTCGAATGTATCGCGGCATGACGCAGTAGATCGCAGAGCGAACCCGGCTTGAAGATGGTGGGCACGCTTCGCTTTGCCTACCCTACGAAGCTTCTTACTTCGGCCCGATCTTCTCCCACAGCCACCTTGCGACCGCGTCCGGCGAACTCGTGGCGTCGTTGCCGGCCGCGCGCAGGTTGGCTTCGCGCATGGTGGCGATGCTGATCTTGCCGAGCAGCGGCTGCAGCGCCGCGCGCAGCGCCTGATCGTTGGCGCGCTTTGGCGCCAGCAGCACCATCGCATCGTAGGGCGGAATCGCATGCCTGGTGTCGTCGAGCACCACCAGGTCGTATTTGGCGATCAACCCGTCGCTGGTGTAGCCCGCGATGACGTCGACCTCGCCCGAGGCCACCGCGGCATACATGAAATCCGGCTGCATCTGCCGCTGCGCGCGGAACGAGAGGCCGTAGGCGTTCCGCAGGCCGGTCCATTCCGGCCGCGAGAAGAATTCATAGTCGGCGGCGATCGACATCCCGGCGGCGCGGGAAGCGAGGTCGGCGACGGTACGAATGCCGAGTTGCTCGGCGCGCTTGCGCGGCATCACCAGCGCATAGGCATTCTCAAAGCCGAGTTGGCCGAGCAGCGCGATGTTCTGTTTGGCCAGCGTGGTCTTCAACTCGGCCAGGAGCGCCGCGCGCGGCAGGATATCGCTGCGGTGGAATTGATTGGCCCACAGCGTGCCGGAATAGTCGATGTAGACGTCGATGTCGTTGCTGGCCAGCGCATCGAACACCACGTTGGAGCCGAGGCCCTCGCGCGAGGAGGCGGGGAGCCCGGCCGCGCGCAGCCGCTGTGCGATCAGGGCGGACAGTACATATTGCTCGGTGAAGGTTTTTGCGCCGACGATGTAACTCGATTGCGAGCGCGTCATGGTCGGCGCCAACGTCGCTACGACCATCGTCGCGATAGCGATGCCGCCGAGGGCCGTGCGGAAGCGGCTGCGCAGGCGCAGGCCCTCTTCGATCAGCGCCAGCAATTGATCGACCGCCAGTGCAAGCACGGCGGCGGAGAGGCAGCCGAACAGCACGAACACCCAGTTCTGGGTCTGCAAGCCGGCAAAGATATAATTGCCGAGGCTGGTCTGGCCGATCGGCGTCGACAGTGTCGCGGTGCCGATCACCCAGACCGCCGCGGTGCGGATGCCCGCCATCATGACCGGCAGTGCCAGCGGCAGTTCGACCGTGAACAGCGATTGCCGCGGCGTCATGCCGACGCCTTGCGCGGCTTCCAGGATCGCGGGGTCGACGCCTGCAAGGCCGGTGATGGTGTTGCGCAGCACCGGCAGCATCGAATAGAGCGCCAGCGCCAGCACGGCGGGCAAGAATCCGAAGGCGGAAAAGCTGACGCCGAACCAGGACAGCGACAGCGCCGCCAGCGCCAGCAGCAGCGGATAGAACAGCGCCAGCAGCGCCAGTCCCGGCACCGTCTGCACGATGCTGGCCACGCCCAACAGCGCCCCGCGCAGCACCGGGCGATGGCGCGATAGAATGGCCAGCGGCAGGCTAATGAGAAGACCAAGCGCCAGCGCGGTGACGCTGACGCGGACATGGTTGCCGAGATAATCCGGCAGATGGCCGAGCGCCTCGCCCCAGCGCGGATCGCTGAAAAAGCTCATGAAGCGCCCCGCGACAGCAAGGCGCCCAGCCGCTCGGCCTGCCGACGTGGTGTGCCCAGCAGTTCATCGACATAGGCGTCGCCGCTGTTCGACAGCTCCGACGGCGTGCCTTCGGCGAGCAGCTTTCCGCCGTGCATCACGGCGACGCGGTCGGCCAGCAAAATCGCTTCGGTCATGTCGTGGGTGATCATGACCGTGGTCAGGTGGAGCTTATGGTGCAGCGCGCGAAAATCGTCGCCGAGCGCGTCGCGGGTGAGGGGGTCGAGCGCGCCGAACGGCTCGTCCATCAGCACGATGCGCGGTCTGGCCGCGAGCGCCCGCGCTACGCCGACGCGCTGGCGCTGGCCGCCTGAGAGTTCATGCGGCAGACGATCGCGATATTGCGCGCGGTCGAGCCGCACCAGATCGAGCAGTTCGTCGACCCGTGCCGAGACCTCGTCGGCCGGCGTACCCATCAGTTTCGGCGTGATGCCGATGTTGCCGGCGACGTCGATATGCGGAAACAGCCCGCCGCTCTGGAAAACATAGCCGATCCGCCGCCGCAGCCCGATCGGATCGACCTGGCTGATATCCTCGCCCTCGACGGTGATGGTGCCGCGGTCGGCCTCGATCAGCCGGTTGGCCAGCCGCAGCAGCGTGGTCTTGCCCGAGCCGGAGCCGCCGACGATGGCCAGAAACTCGCCCTCGGCGACGTCGAGCGAGACGTCGTCAACCGCGACCACGCGCCCGCCATCGAAGGTCTTGGCGACATGCGCGTAGGAGATAAGGGGAGAGGGCGGCATCCAGTACGATCTCGGTTCTTGCCCACCGGGGGAGGGTAGGGGATCAACTACCACGTCATGACGCCGCGTTGAACTTATCCTTGGTAACCGCTAAGGCATGATCCCAAACAAGGAGATCACGGGGTGGAGACGGCACAGCCAAAGGCAATCGCGCTGGACGATGCCACGGTGGCGTTCCGGCTGGCCGGGGACCGGGTCTATACTGCCGTGGAACAGGCCAATCTGTCGGTTGCACATGGCGAGTTCGTCGCCATCGTCGGTCCGACCGGCTGCGGGAAATCCACGCTGCTCAATGTCGCGGCCGGGCTCTTGAAGCCCGCGGCGGGATCGGTGAAAATCTTCGACGCGCCGCTGACCGGCCTCAATCGTGATGCCGGTTACCTGTTCCAGGCCGACGCGCTATTCCCGTGGAAGACCGCGGTCGACAACGTCGCCATCGGGCTCGAGGTTGCTGGCGCGCCGCGTGCGCAGGCGCTGCAGCGGGCGCAGGGCTGGCTCACTTCAGTGGGCCTCGGTGCCTTCGGCAACCGCTATCCGCACATGCTGTCCGGCGGCCAGCGCAAGCGCGTCGGGCTTGCCCAGGTCCTGATTCGCGATCCCAAGATCCTGCTGATGGACGAGCCGTTCGGCCCGCTCGACGCCCAGACGCGGCAGATCATGGGCAATCTGCTGCTGGAACTGTGGAACGCCGACCGCAAGGCGGTGCTGTTCGTCACCCACGATCTCGAAGAGGCGATCGCGCTGGCCGACCGCGTCGTGATCATGTCGGCAGGGCCATCCGCGCGCATCATCGGCGACTGGCGGGTGCCGCTGCCGCGCCCGCGCGACATTTCCGAGATTCGCATGGAGAAGGAATTTCACTCACTTCACCGTGAGATATGGAGTGTTTTGAAGGAAGAGGTGTTGAAGGGCTACGCGCAATCAGCCGCCGGCTGATCGCGCTCAAATACGAAAACGACAACCAAAAGGAGATCTCATGTCGGGACGTGGTTCGATTTTCGCAGGCGCTGTGGCGCTGGCGGCTCTATGCGGCGCGCAGCAGGCGAGTGCACAAGGCGTGTTCACGCTGTCCTCGCCGAGCTTCAAGGACGGCGAGCGGCTGGCGACCAAGAACGCCGGCAACAACAAGACCAATCCGAATTGCGTCGGCGAGAATATCTCTCCCGCGCTGAACTGGGCCAACCCGCCCGAGGGCACCAAGAGCTATGCGCTTTTGATGTTCGATCCCGAGGGACGTCCGCCCGGCGGCGTCAGCCATTGGGTGGCCTATGGCATTGCGCCCTCCGTCACCGGTTTCGCCGAAGGCGAAGTCTCCAAGGCCAACGACAAATACATCGGCGGCCTCAGCACGCAGAAGGTCGGATTCTACTCCGGCCCCTGCACGCCGGCCGGACCGATCCACCACTACACCTTCACGCTGATCGCGACCGACCTCGAGCCGGCCGCGCTCAAGGAAGGCATGACGCGTGAGGAACTGATCAAGGCGCTCGACGGCCACGCCAAGCAGGCGACCGGCTTGATCGGCATCTTCTCCAAGCCGTAAGGTCGTTAATGATGGCATCGGTCACAATCTCACGTCGTCCCCGCGAACGCGGGGACCCATACGCCGTGCCGTTGCAATTTGAAACGCTGCCGTGGTCAGATCTTGTTTCAACCAATAGCGACAGTGGCTATGGGTCCCTGCGTTCGCAGGGACGACGGCTGGATCGGTCAGCATGTCTCGTCTAAAACTCCTCTCACTGCAATTGCTGGTCGCCGTTGTAGCACTTGGGCTGTGGCAGTTCTTCGCCTCGGTTCCGGTGTTCGGCCGCATGATCTTGCCGCCGTTCTTCTTTTCCAACCCGGTCGATGTCGCCAGCCAGATCGTGCACTGGTTCGCGACCGGCGTGATCTGGAAACACCTGATCATCACGCTTTGGGAATCGATCCTCGCTTTCGTGATCGGTTCGGTCGGCGGCGTGCTGGTCGGGTTCTGGTTCGCGCGCCAGCCGCGTGTCGCCGCGGTGTTCGATCCCTATGTCAAGATGGTCAACGCGCTGCCGCGCGTGGTACTGGCGCCGATCTTCACGCTGTGGCTCGGCCTCGGCATCTGGTCCAAGGTCGCGCTCGGCGTCACGCTGGTGTTCTTCATCGTGTTCTTCAACGTCTATCAGGGCGTCAAGGAAGTCTCCGGCACCGTGCTCGACAACGGCCGCATGCTCGGCATGAGCGAGCGGCAACTGACGCGCCATGTCTACTGGCCGTCGGCGCTGTCGTGGATGTTTTCCTCGCTGCACACCGCGGTCGGTTTTGCCGTGGTCGGCGCCGTCGTCGGCGAGTATCTGGGATCGGCGGCCGGCCTCGGCTACCTGATCCAGCAGGCCGAGGGCGTGTTCGACGTCGCAGGCGTGTTCGCGGGCATGTTCGTGCTGTCCGCCTTCGTCATCCTGATCGACATGGCGGTGACGGTGGTCGAGAAGCGGCTGCTGGTCTGGCGGCCGGTCGCGGCCGTGCGGGATTGACGAACGGCATGTCGCGTCGCGCCTTTGTTGCACTCGCTCGTTAATTGTTACTCGCCGTGTGCGAGCCGGACGTTCATGATGATGCCTTCGTGAGGGTGTCTTCGCCGTCCAGCCTGCGCATCAATCGAGGTCGCCGTCATGCGATCCGGAAAACGGCCCGACGGATGTCTTCTGCGCAGGATATGACGGCACCAGGCTCGCCTGACGAGAGCTCGCTTCGCTATGCCGGCTGGCGCGTCGTACTGGCCTGCTTCCTGATCGCGTTGTTTCTGTTCGGCTTCGGCCTCTATGGCCATAGCGTCTATCTTGCCGAGCTACAGCGGCTGCACGGATGGCCGGCGGCGTCGATCTCCGGCGCCAGCACGCTTTCGCTGCTGCTCAGCAATATTCTTGCCATGTTCACCAATGAACTGGTGGCGCGGCTCGGGCTGAAGCGGCTCGCTCTGCTCGGGCTCACGGGGTTCGCCGCATCGATGGTGCTGCTCGCTTGCGCGACAGAGCTGTGGCAGCTCTACGCCGCCTTCATCCTGATGTCGCTCGGGTGGATCGGGATGGGCACGGTGGTGATCGCAACCATCGTCAGCAGCTGGTTCGTGCAGCGTCGCGGGCTCGCGATCAGCCTTGCGTTCAACGGCGCGAGCTGTGGCGGGGTCGTCGTCACCCCGTTGCTCGTGCTGCTGGTTGAACGAGCAGGCTTCAGCGCCGCCGTGCTGATCTCAACCGCGATCATGCTCGTCATCCTGATTCCGGTGATCGTCATCTGGATCGGACCGCGCCCCTTCGGTACTGCCCCGGCCACGGACGAAAATCCGGCGCCATCGCCAATTGCCGCGGCAGGCGAAACATCGCGTGCGGCGATCATGCGCCGATTTGCATTCTGGACCATGACGGTTGGGTTTGCGCTTGCGCTGATGGCGCAGGTCGGCGTCATCGTGCACCTGATCGCGCTGTTGGAACCGAAGCTCGGTCGCGCCGGTGCGGGATTTGCCGTTTCCCTGATGACGTTCATGGCGATGACCGGACGATTCAGCCTCGGCCTGGTGATCGACAGGCTCGATCCGCGCTGGGTGACGGCGGTGTCGATTGTAAGCCAGGCGGCAGCGCTGTTCATTATCCTGCAGATCGATAGTGCGCCGGTCCTGCTGGCTGCCTGTGCCGTCTTTGGCTTTTCGGTCGGAAACCTCATCACTCTGCCGCCGCTGATCATTCACCGCGAGTTCAGCGCCGCAAGCTTTGCCGCCGTGCTGGGGCTGTCGACCGCGATCAGCGGCACCGCCTGCGCGCTGGGTCCGGTCCTCATCGGCCTCGTTCGCGGCTGGAGCGGTGACTATCGGTTGGCGCTGGTGTTCTGCATCGCGCTGCAACTGACAGCCGCGGTGATCGTGCTCCAGCAGCGGGTTCCGCTGCGGCGACCAGCCGAAGCGGAAGCCAGCTAAGGTTCTACCGCCGTCCTTGCGAGCGCAGCGAAGCAATCCATCTCGTCGCGTGAAGAAAGAATGGATTGCTTCGTCGCTTCGCGCCTCGCAATGACGAGAACAATGGATACCGTCGTTCCGGGGCGCCTCGAAGAGGCGCGCCCCGGGATGACCGCGCGCCTTGCGCGCCGTCAGTTCAGCAGCTTGGTGTCATCCGGCTTCTGCGGCGGCGTCTTGATCGCGATCGCCTTGATGGTGCGGCCGTCGGGTTTGGTGCCGCCATGCGGGGTGCCTTTCGGGATGATGACGAGATCGCCGGGCTTTACGGCCACTTCCTTGTCGCCGAGCCAGATCGTGCCTTTGCCTTCGAGGATGTACTGAATCTCGTTGGCATCGGCATGTAAATGCTTGGGCGGGCTGCCGTCCTGGATCGAGATCGTCGCGCCATCGACCGAGACGAAGGTCTTGTTGCGCATGCCACCGGCGTTGGCCGGCGAGATCGCGTCGCCTTCGAGTTCTCCGGTATGGATGATCTGTGCCGAGATGGTGTCGGCAGCGTAGGCTGGGCGCAGCAGGTGGGTGACGCCGCAACCGGCGGCAAAGGCGGCGGCGATCGACAGCGAGATGGCGATGCGATTCATGGATAGTCCTCCCTCTAAAGTTTCACTTGGTCGCGTTTTTGTGTCGCGGATGCTAATTCGCGATTGGCTTGTTGACCAGCCGATCGCAGCCGGTGTTCCGGCGAAAGATGAGGCGCGGACGGCGGAATAAAGCGCGTCGGGATATTCCGCGCGACGCATCCGGGAGCGTGTCTGGCACCAAAGTCGCCTTCTCAAGCCGGGTGCGCTGCACTATGGTGCCGTCAACCAAATGGAGGAAACTATGAAAAAATTGATCGGCCAACTGGCTGGGACGCTATTGGCGCTGGCGCTGACCTCGGGTCTTGCCGCAGCGCAAAGCAAGATCACGGTCGCGGTCGGGGGCGGCGCCTGCCTGTGCTATCTGCCGACGGTGCTGGCCAAGCAGCTCGGCGAATTCGACAAGGCCGGGCTCAATGTCGAACTGGTCGACCTCAAGGGCGGTTCGGACGCGCTGAAAGCCGTGCTCGGCGGCAGCGCCGATGTGGTGTCCGGTTATTTCGACCACTGCGTCAATCTCGCCGCCAAGAAGCAGGAACTGCAGTCCTTCGTGGTCTATGACCGCTATCCCGGGCTGGTGCTTGTCGTGTCGCCGTCGCACAATGCCGAAATCAAATCGATCAAGGATCTCGCCGGCAAGAAGGTCGGCGTCAGCGCGCCGGGTTCCTCGACAGACTTCTTCCTGAAGTTTCTGTTGAAGAAGAACGGCCTCGATCCCACCAGCGCCGCGGTTATCGGCGTCGGCCTCGGCGCCACGGCGGTGGCGGCGATGGAGCAAGGCCAGATCGATGCCGCGGTGATGCTCGATCCGTCGGTGACGGTGCTGCAGGGCAGCCACAAGGACCTCATCATTCTCGCCGACACCCGCACCCAGAAGGACACGATTGCGCTGTTCGGCGGCGAATATCCCGGCGGCGCGCTCTATTCGACGACGGCCTGGGTCGCCTCGCACGAAAAAGACGTGCAGGCGCTGACCACGGCGATCGTCAACACGCTGGGCTGGATTCATTCTCATTCGCCGGAAGAGATCATGGCGAAGATGCCGGAGGGAATGGTCGGCAAGAACAAGGAGCTCTATCTCGCCGCGCTGAAGAACACGATCCCGATGTATTCGGAAACCGGCAAGATGGATCCCAAGGGCGCCGACGCGGTGCTCGCGGTGTTCAGCGAGAGCTCGCCCGAGGTCGCCAAGGCCAATATCGACGTCACCAAGACCTGGACCAACAAGTTCGTCGATCAGGTCAAGAAGACCACGGGCGTGAACGCCAAGTGATGTTCAAGTGATGTTGACGTGACGCGCGGGCGCTATTGAAAGTAACGCGGTGAATGACATGAGCACGCTGGTCATTCGCCGCGTCACCGTGCTCGACCTGCCGGTGGAGAACTGGCCGTGGCCTTTCGCGCTGGAGCGCCGCGCGGAAATTGATGCGCATTTTGCGGGTCAGGTGCGTGCAAATCCCGCGCTGTGGAACGGTCGCGTCCTGCTCGGGCGCCATCCGGTATTCGAGGGCGAGCGGCTCAGCGCCAGCTATTTCGAGACTGATTTTGCCAGCTTCCTGGCGTGGCGTGACTGGGGCTTTCCAGACAAGGACATCTTCAACGGCTTTGGCATGGGCGCGTTGCTCTGCGCCGATGGCGCCTTCGTGCTCGGCGAAATGGGTCCGCACACGGCCAATGCCGGACGGATTTATTTCCCCTCCGGCACGCCCGATCTCGACGATGTCAGGGATGGCGCGGTCGATGTTGCCGGCAGCGTCGTACGCGAGCTCGAGGAGGAGACCGGTCTGGCGCCTGCCGAATATCGCAGCGACGCACAGTGGCACTGCGTCTTCACCGGTCCCGCAGTGGCGATGATCCGGATTCTCCGTGTCGATTTGTCCGGCGAAGCGTTGCGTGCGCGGATTTTGGGCAATCTGGCTCTGCAGACATCGCCCGAACTATCCGGC
The DNA here is from genome assembly GCA_038244925.1 of Hyphomicrobiales bacterium. Lineage (GTDB taxonomy): Bacteria > Pseudomonadota > Alphaproteobacteria > Rhizobiales > Xanthobacteraceae > Bradyrhizobium. Next base: position 31,319 of record JBBRSX010000023.1, read on the forward strand.
ATTCACCTGGTGCGCAGCACCCGCGATCTCACCGATGCGATGCCGCGTTTTGTCACCGCCTTCATCGAAGCGCAGCTGTCGCCCCAACCTTGACGTGTAGCCATTGCGGCCTCTGAAGCGGGACCGCGTCTTCATGGCGTGCCAATGCGCTTGACATCGGCCCGCGCTATCAATGTGATAGGCGTCGCTAAAACAAAAAAAAATGCAGTGCACAATCGTCCAGGGAGGATTTCATGCCGGTGCGCAGATTCGTACGCCTGCTCGTTGGGGTGTCGGCCGCTGTCGCGGTGCTGGGGATGGCGGTTTCCGCCGAGGCTCAGGAAAAGAAAATCAAGATCGGCGTTATCTTCGACCTGACCGGCCCGCTCGCCGGTGGCGGCTCGGAGCTGCAATATACCGGCGTCAAGATCATGCTCGATCATTACGCCAAGACCGGTGTCGAGGGTTACAAGATCGAGACCGTCTACGCCGACGCCCAGAGCAAGCCCGACATCGCCATCAACGAGGCGGTGCGCCTGCTGGAGCAGGAAAAAGTCGACATGCTGATGGGATTCTTCTCGTCGGCGCAGTGCGTGCCGGTGTCGGCCCGCGTCGACCAGATGAAGAAATTCATGTGGATCACTACCTGCATTTCCTCCGGCGTGTTCGACGGCAAGGGCTACAAATACGTCTTCCGTCCGCAGGCGGCCGGTGATCAGTACGGCATGATGACGACCGATTTCATCGCACAGTACTCGAAGTCGAAGTTCGGCAAGGAGCCAAAGGATCTGCGCGTTGCCATCATCCACGAGGACGGCGCCTACGGCGTCGACGTCTCCAAGGGCAACGAGGCCGGCGTCAAGAAGGCCGGCTTCAATCTGGTGCTGAAGGAAGGCTACTCGGCGACCGCGCCCGACCTCTCCGCGCTGGTGACCAAGCTGAAGCGCGCCAAGCCTGACGTGATTTTCCACACCGGCTACAATCCTGATATCACGCTGCTGTTCCGGCAGGCGCGCGAGCAGGGATTGAAGTTCGGCGCGATCGTCGGTCACGGTGCGGGTTACGGCGTCTACGAGAAACTGAAGGAAGGCCTCGGCGCCGACGCCAACTACCTCTTCAACACCGACCCGGTCTCGATCTGGCTTGCCAATCAGAAGGGAATGGATCCGAAGCTGCCGGCCGTGATCAAGATGGTGGGCGAGGAGTTCGACAAGCTGAAGCCGGGCGTCGCCATTCGCTCGGCCCATGTCGGCATCGGCGCCTCGAACGCCTATGTCTTCCTGGACGACGTGCTGCCGCGCGCGATCAAGAAATATGGTGGCGTCGATCCGGAAGCCCTGCGCAAGGCGGCGCTCGATACCGATATCCCTGAAGGCGGCACCATGCTCGGCTATGGCGTCAAGTTCTTCGGCGAGGGTAGCCAGATGGCCGGCCAGAACGAACGCTCGTTCCCGGTGGTGCTGCAGTACATCGACGACAAATCCTATGTCGTGTGGCCGAAGAGCCAGATGCAGCGCGAGACCGTGCTGCCTCTACCGAAGGGGACCACGTTCAGCAACCAGTAGGCCAAGGCAGCGGCGACAAGGCTGAGGCAAGCAGGGTAGCGGAGGTTCTGGGGTGCTTGTTGTAGACGGGTTGGTGAAGCGCTTCGGCGGCTTCACCGCTGTTAACAGCGTGTCGTTCAGGGTCGAGCAGGGCGAGATTCTCGGCCTGATCGGCCCCAACGGCTCCGGCAAGAGCACGATCTTCAACATGCTGTCGGGAACGTTGATCCCGACGGCGGGTTCGATCATGTTCGATGATGTGGAGCTCGCGGGCCAGGCACCGCACCGCATTATCAACGGCGGTATCGGCCGCACCTTCCAGATCCCGCGGCCGTTTCACCGGCTCAGCATTTTCGAGAACGTGGCGCTGGCCGGCTACTACGGCCGGGGCCGCCACAGCCGGGCGAAGGCCGATGAGGCGGCCGAGAAGGCGCTTCACATGGTCGGGCTTCCGACCGATCGCCACGCCAGCGTCGATGGCTTGGGGGCCGCCGGCCTGAAAAAGCTCGAACTGGCGAAAGCGCTGGCGACCGGGCCAAAGCTGCTGCTCGCCGACGAAAGCCTCGGCGGGCTCGACGAGACCGAGATGGATCAGGCGGCCGACATGCTGCGCAACATCCGCGACGAACTCGGCATCACCATCATCTGGGTCGAACACATCATGGGCGTGCTGATGCGAGTGGTCGATCGCGTCATGGTGCTCGATCACGGCGAGAAGATTTCCGAAGGTTTGCCGAGCGAGGTGGTGAGCGATCCCCGCGTGATCGAGGTCTATCTCGGCACCGACGCCGACGAGAGCCAGGTCGCGGCCGCGGAAGCGCGCCGCCGGGCAGGGGTCTGACATGCTCGAACTGAAATCGATCGACGCGGGCTACGGCAGCTTTCAGGCGCTGTTCGGCGTCTCGCTCGAGGTCAAGGCGGGCGAGGCGGTCGGCGTGATCGGCCCGAACGGCGCCGGCAAGACCACCTTGATGCGGGTTATCTCGGGCCTGATCCGGCCGATCAAGGGCTCGATTGCGATGCAAGGCACCGACGTGCTGGCGACGCCGGCGCACAAGATCGTCGACCTCGGTATCGCCCATGTGCCGGAAAACCGCCGGCTGTTTCCGCGGCTCTCGGTCGACGACAACCTGAAAATGGGCGCCTACATGCCCGGCGCCCGCGCCCGATATGCCGAGCGTCTGGAATTCGTGTTCGATCTGTTCCCGCGCATGAAGGAACGGCGCAGCCAGCTCGCCGGCACCATGTCGGGCGGCGAGCAGCAGATGTGCGCGATCGGTCGCGCGCTGATGTCGGATCCGAAATTGCTGTTGCTCGACGAGCCGTCGGCTGGTCTCGCGCCAGTCGTGGTGCAGCAGGTGTTCGAACTGGTCAAACGCATCCGAGCCGGCGGGCTGACGGTGCTGATCGTCGAACAGAACGTGCAGCAGGTGCTGAAGGTGGTCGATCGCGCCTATCTGCTCGAGGCAGGCAGCATTCGCGCGTCGGGCACATCAGCAGAGATGCTGTCGACCGACACCATCAAGCAAGCGTATCTGGGAGTCTAGGGCACACCATGCAGGCGTTTCTGGACATCTTCGACATCTACTTGCTGGAGGCCGTGGTCAACGGCATCCTGCTCGGCGGCGTGCTGGCGCTGTTGGCGCTCGGGCTCAACCTGATCTTCGGTGTCATCGACGTCACCTGGATCTGCTACGCCGAATTGGTCATGATCGGCATGTACGGGATGTATTACCTCGTGCAGGTGTTTCACTTTCCCTACTGGGCGGCAGCACCGCTCACCATCATGCTGGTCGCAGCCCTTGGCGCCGCGCTGCATTACATCGTCATCGCGCCGCTGTTGACGGCGCCGCCGATCAACCAGTTGCTCGCCACCGGCGGCGTGCTGTTCATTCTGCAGAGCTTTGCCACCGTCGCCTTCGGTATCGACTTCCGCAATCTCGGCATTCGCCTGCCGGTGCTGGCGTTCGGCGAGATGCATTTCAGCTATGCGCGATTGCTGTCTTTTGCCGCCGCGCTGGTCGGCATGGTGACGGTCTACCTGTTCATGAAGCGCACCTATACCGGCACCGCCATCCGCGCGATCGCGCAGGACCGCCAGATCATGCCGCTGATGGGGGTAGATACCAAACGCATCTACATCATCACCTCGGCGCTGGGCGGCGCGCTCGCCGGCCTCGCGGCTTGCTTGCTGGTACTGCAATATGACGTGCATCCCTTTGTCGGGTTGTCGTTCGGGCCGATCACCTTCCTGATCTGCGTGCTCGGCGGGCTCGGCAATTTCATCGGCGGCTTCATCGCGGCGTTCGTGTTCGCCGAGATCATCTCGCTGGGCGGGCTGTTTTCCGACCTCGAATGGGGCTACGTGCTCGCCTTCGCCTTCTTCATCGTCATGATGTTCATCCGGCCCGCGGGCCTGTTTGCGAGGCGCTCGTGAATCTCCGCCTCGCTGCCTGGATTGCCGGACTTGCAGCGCTGATCGCGCTGCCCTTTGTCTATCGCGATCCGTACCACCTCCACATCATGGTTCTGATCCTGATCTGGTCGTTCGCCTATACCTCGTGGTCGATCATGGGCCGCTTTGGCCTGGTGTCGCTCGGCCATGGCGGCTTCATGGGCGTCGGCGCCTATGTGACGGCGCTGTTGTGGAACCATCTCGGCGTGTCGCCGTGGATCGGCATTCCCGTCGGCATGGCCGCGGCGGGCGTGCTGGCGCTGATCGTCGCCTATCCCTGTTTCCGCTTTCGCATCACCGGGCACTATTTCGTGCTGGTGACGCTGGCTTTATCCGGCATCGTGCTGCAGGTCATTACCGCGACGCGCGACTATACCGGCGGCTCGCTCGGCATGACGCCGAACCGCGCCAAAGGCAGCCAGATCCTGGCGCTGCAGTTCGACGACAAGATCACCTGGTACCTGATCGCGCTGTTCGTCTGGGTGGTGGGGCTTTTGATCTGGAACTGGATCGACCGCAGCATGAGCCGCTACGCCATGGAGGCGATCTCGGAGGATGAGGACGCCGCCGCCGCGGCCGGCGTCAACGTGACAGCCGAAAAGCTCAAGATCACGCTGATCTCGGCCCTGATGACCGCGCTCGCCGGCGCGCTCTATTGCCAGTACCAGATGTTCATCACCCCCGACACCGTCAGCGGCATTTCGGTGTCGCTGCAGATGGTGTTCGCGGTCATCGTCGGCGGCCTCTATGTCTCGCTCGGGCCGACGATCGGCGCCGTCATTACCATCCTGCTGGCGGAATTCCTGCGCATCGGGTTTGGAACCAAGGCGGTCGGCTGGGACAACCTGGTCTATGGCGTGCTGCTGGTGGTGTTCATCATATTCCTTCCCAAGGGTATTCTTGGTAGCGTCCTCGACCGCTGGAAGACGCAACCGGAAAAGCCCAAGGTCTCATGAGCAAAAAGCCCTCGAAAGCCCTCGCTGACGAACTGAAGCCCTACGTCGCGCCGTTCCGCTTCGATGGATCCGGCAAGTTCCATCTCAAGTCGCACCGGACCAACGAGAAGGGTGGTCTTGACAAGGACAGGGCCGAAAAAATCCTCGAGGCCAACCGCAGGCTGCTGAACGATTTCCAGGAACGGCTCTACGCGCAGGACCGCTGGTCGCTGCTGGTGATCTTTCAGGGCATGGATGCGGCCGGCAAGGACTCCGCCATCAAGAGCATTTTTGAGGGCGTCAATCCGCAGGGCTGCGAAGTTACTTCCTTCAAGCAGCCGACGTCGCACGAGCTCAACCATGATTTCCTCTGGCGTTCCACGATTGCGATGCCGGAGCGCGGCCGGATCGGCATCTTCAACCGCTCCTATTACGAGGAATGCTTGGTGACGCGGGTGCATCCGAAAATCCTCGCCGAGGAGAAGATCCCGCCACGGCTGGTGACCAAGAACATCTGGCGCGAACGCTTCGAGGACATCTCCGCGATGGAGCGCTATCTCGCGCGCAACGGCACGGTGATCCTGAAATTCTTCCTCAATGTCTCGAAGCAGGAGCAGCGCGAGCGCTTTCTCGAACGGCTGGAACAGCCTGCGAAGAACTGGAAGTTTTCGATGGGGGACATCACTGAGCGCGCGCGGTGGCCGCGATACCAGGCGGTGTATCAAGACATTGTCCGGCACACCTCGACCGCGGTGGCGCCGTGGCACGTGGTGCCCGCCGATCACAAATGGTTCGCCCGCGTCGTAATCGGCTCGACCATCGTCGCTGCGCTCGACAAGCTCGACCTGCAGTTTCCGAAGGTCGACAAGGCTGAGCGCAGTGAATTCAAGCAGGTCCGCGAGGCGCTGCTGGCCGAAGGCAAAAGCAGGCCAAAGAAGGCGGCGGCGAACAAGGCGAAATAGTCCTGACTGTCATTCCCCGCGAAGGCGGGGAATCCAGTACGCCGCGGCTTCCCGGCTTCAGCTCTGGCCTTTGGAATACGGGGGCACCGTCTTTCGCGGATCAACGGCAACGGCCATTAGGTCATCCCTGCTGTCCTTCTTTTGGCATTGCCGACGGCCATATTTCTCGTCTAAAACAGCTGGGAAGCGACCTCCGGCAATGAACCGTCAACGGTTTTGGCCGAGGATTTGTCTTCTCAAGGGTCTTGGCCAAGGTTCTGCAATGCTGATTCGCAGCGAAACGTTCGGAGTTCGGGGTGGAGCGGCCGAGGCTGCCCCCGTGATTCCGGCTGCGTCCATGCCCACCCTCCTTCTTGGCGGGCTTCTGCTTCTTATCGGCCCCTGAGGGCCGTCTGGGCGGTTGCGCCTGGGCACTCAGGGGTTAGGCGAGATCACCAGAACCCTTCAGCGCTCGGAAAAAACAGCGCTACCACCCATAAGGAATTGCAGAATGACCACCGCACCGAAGTCCGAGAAGGACCGCGTCATCATATTCGACACCACCCTGCGTGACGGTGAGCAATGTCCCGGCGCCACCATGACGTTCGAGGAAAAGATCGAAATCGCCGAGATGCTGGACGACATGGGCGTCGACGTCATCGAGGCCGGTTTTCCGATCACCTCGGAAGGCGACTTCCAGGCCGTCAGCGAAATCGCCCGCCGCTCCAAGAATTCGGTGATCGCCGGCCTGTCGCGCGCCAACGCCAAGGACATCGACCGCTGCGCCGAAGCGGTAAAATTCGCCAGGCGCGGCCGCGTCCACACCGTGATCGCGACCTCTCCGTTGCATATGCGCGTGAAACTGAACAAGTCGCCGGAGCAGGTGATCGAAGATTCGATCGCCGCCGTCACCCGCGCCCGCAACCAGATCGACGACGTCGAATGGTCGGCCGAGGACGCCACCCGCAGCGAGATGGACTACCTCTGCCGCATCGTCGAAGCCGTGATCAAGGCCGGCGCCACCACCGTCAATATCCCCGACACCGTCGGCTACACCACGCCCGAGGAATACGCCGCCTTCATGCGCACGCTGATCGAGCGGGTGCCGAATTCCGACAAGGCGGTATTCTCCGTGCATTGTCATAACGACCTCGGCATGGCGGTGGCGAATTCGCTGGCCGGCATCGCCGGTGGCGCGCGGCAGATCGAGTGCACCGTCAACGGCATCGGCGAGCGCGCCGGCAATGCCGCGCTGGAAGAAGTCGTGATGGCGATCAACGTCCGCAACGACGTATTTCCATGGTGGAACAAGATCGACACCACCATGCTGACGCGGGCCTCAAAAGTAGTGTCGGCCGCGACCTCGTTCCCGGTACAGTACAACAAGGCGATCGTCGGCCGCAACGCGTTCTCGCATGAGAGCGGCATCCACCAGGACGGCGTGCTGAAGGACGCCTCGACCTACGAGATCATGCGCCCGGAAATGATAGGCCTGAAAAAATCGTCGCTGGTGCTCGGCAAGCATTCCGGCCGCCACGCCTTCGTCCACAGGCTGGAGGAAATGGGCTACAAACTCGGCCCGAACCAGCTGGAAGACGCCTTCGTGCGGATGAAGGCGCTGGCCGATCGCAAGAAGGACATCTACGACGAGGACATCGAGGCGCTGGTCGACGACGAGATGGCCGCGGCCCACGACCGCATCAAGCTGACCTCGCTGACCGTCATCGCCGGCACCCATGGCCCGCAGCGCGCGACCATGAAGCTCGACGTCGACGGTCAGATCAAGATCGAGGAAGCCGAGGGCAACGGTCCGGTCGACGCGGTTTTCAACTGCATCAAGGCGCTGGTGCCGCACGAGGCCAAGCTGGAACTGTATCAGGTCCACGCCGTCACCGAAGGCACCGACGCGCAGGCCGAAGTCTCGGTCCGGCTCGCCCATGAGGGACGTTCGATGACCTCGAAGGCGTCGGATCCGGATACGCTGGTGGCTTCCGCCAAAGCCTATCTCGGCGCGCTGAACAAGATCGTCATGAAGCACCAGCGCGACATGCCGGCGCAGGCGGCGAGCTGACGGCCGCAGGCCGTCATCCCGAGGCGCATCGAAGATGCGAACCCGGAATGACATTGACAGTCAAACAAAACGCGGCGCCCTCAGCGCCGCGTTTTTGCGTTGGCTAATCGTGAGGCGGGGCTGCCGGTTTGATGCTCTTGCTGGGTTACGAAGCCGGCGCTAGGCTTTGGCGGTCCAGTGCAGGAGGATTTCGTGAACCCATCCGACGACGACAGGATTTCCGAAGATCGCCGCGAGGCGCTGCGTTACGCGCTGGCCATCGGCAGCGGCGCGGCACTGGCTGCGGCCGCCACCAGCAGTCCGGCTTCGGCGCAGGCGCCGTCCGACAATACGCTGGACCGGGTGCGCGCCGCTAAGGTGATGCGGATCGCGGTGCTGCCGGGAGAGCTGCCCTATTTCAGCAAGGACCTCGCCACCGGCAACTGGTCCGGCTTCTGTCTCGAAATGGCCAACGACATCGCCAAGCTGCTCGACGTCAAGCTGGAATATATCGAATCGACTTATGGCAATTCGATCCTCGACCTGCAGGCCAACAAGATCGACGTCGGCTTCGCGCTCAACCCGACGCCGCAGCGGGCGCTGGTGGTCGATTTTTGCGGCTCGGTGTTTCACCATCCGTTCGGCGCCATGCTCAAAAAGGGGCTGGAGGCGAAAACCTGGGCCGATATCAGCAAGCCCGAGGTCACGATCGCGGTCGACGCCGGTTCCGCCAACGAAACCGTCGCGCGCCGGTTTGCGCCGAACGCGACCATCAAGTCGCTGAAGTCGCGCGATGAAGTGATGCTCGAAATGTCGTCGGGACGGGTCGATTGCGTCGTCAACGCGCTGGTGCTCGGCCTCACCGCGATCGCCAAAAACCCGAACCTCGGCACCTACAAGATTTTGCAAACGCCTTCGGTGGCGATCCCGAGCAGCATGGCGGTGCGGCGCGAGCCGGACAAGCGCTGGCGCGATTTTCTCGCGGTGTGGGTCGAGTACAACCGCGGCATCGGCCAGATGCGCGAATGGTTCACCAAGGGACTGGCGCTGAGCGGCGTCAAGCCGGAGGACGTGCCGGTCGAGCTTAACATCTAGCGCCGGTTTCGCTCACGCTTTGTCGTAGCTCATGCCGCGCTCGAACCTGCGCGCGACCAGCGTGGCCGGAAACAAAATGGCAAAATAAATCACCGCCACCACCGTATAGACCTCCAGCGGCCGGTAGGTGTCGGCGTTGATCAGCGTCGCGTTGTAGACGAGGTCCGGCACCGCGATCACAGATACCAGCGAGGTGTTCTTGAGCTGGGTCACGGACTGGTTGACATAAGGCGCCAGCATTGGCTTCAGCGCCTGCGGCAGGATCACCAGCCGCAGCACGCGCCACGGGCTGAGGCCGAGCGCCCGCGCGGCGTCCCACTGTCCGACATGCACGCTTTCGATGCTGCCGCGAATGATTTCGGCATAGAACGCGCCGCCATAGAGCGATAGCACGCTGACGGCGGCGACATGGGCGGGAATGTTGACGCCGATCATGACCGGAAACGCGTAGTAGAACCAGATGATCTGCACCAGTAGCGGCGTGCAGCGAAACAGTTCGATATAGGCAATCAGCAGCCAGTCGATCACAGGCAGGCGTTTCAGGCGAACAATGCCGACGACCAGGCCGATCAGCGTTCCGAGCACAATCGTGCCGACGGTATAGGCCATGGTCCAGCCGATCCCGAGCCAGAACAAATGGCTGTATTTGCCGAGGATCGCGAAATCCCAAACGTAGTTCATGCGGGCTCCCGCTCGCGGGAAGTTTGCGATGGTCGACCGACCGCCATCACAAATAGCGGCCCGGCGAAAAGGCGGCGACATCGAACGGCGGCTCTGCGCCTCCGATCATGGCGGCGATCGCGGCGCCTGTCGCGGGGCCCGTCGTAAAACCGATATGCTGGTGACCGAAGGCAAGCCACAGACCCTTGTGTTTTGGCGCCGGTCCAATCATCGGCAGGCTGTCCGGCAGCGTCGGCCGCGCGCCGCGCCAGGTTTCGCCGACCGCCTCGCCGAACTCGGCGACGCTGCGGGCGAGCGGCTCCACCGCGTCGATCTGAGCATAGGACGAGGCCGCGTCGCGCGCCGTCAGTTCGACGCCTGAGGTGACGCGAATGCCGTTTTCCATCGGCGTCATCAGGAACGCGCCTTCGGCATCGTGGATCGGGCGCAGCAGCGTTCGTGCCGGGTTCGGCTTGAATTCGCGGTGGTAGCCGCGCTCGAACGCCAGGGGAACGCGATAGCCGAGCGGCCGCAACAGTTCGGCGGACCACGGACCCAGCGCCACCACGATATGCTGCGCGAAAATTTCGCCATCCGAGAGCACCGCGCGCCAGCCGTCGCCGTCGGGCACAATCGACTTGATGTCCGACTGGCGGATCTCGCCGCCGGTGCCGGTTAACATCCGCGCATAGGCCTTGACCACGTTGCCCGGTGAATTCACCGACGCGGTTTCCGAGTGCAGCAGTCCGACCTTGTAGACCGGCAAGATATTGGGTTCGAGCGCGGAGATCGCCTGGCGATCCAGCAGCTCGCTCTTGATGCCGTATTCGGCCAGCAGCGCCTGTTCGGCTTTAGCCGCCTCGGTGCCGTCGCTGCGCCATGCCTTCAGCCAGCCGGTCTCGCGGATGCGTTCGGGTGCGCCCGCCTTGACGATCCATTCCCGGTGCAGTTTTAGCGATGCGGCGCTTAGCCCGTGCAGCGCCGTTGCCCGCGGTTTTGTCGTTGCCTCGGTGGCATTGGCCAGAAACCGCGCGATCCATCCGGCATTGCGAATAGCCCATGCCGGATTCCAGCGCAGCGCGTGGTGCCGGTTGGTCAGATACTTTGGCAGCGACTTCCAGAGCGAGGGCTGGTTGAGCGGGAGGATCGAACCACTGCTCAAAATGCCGGCATTGCCATACGAAGTTTCGCTGCCCGGCTCGCGCCGGTCGACAACGACGACCGACAGGCCGCGTTGGCGCGCCGCATAGGCCGTCGACACGCCGACGATCCCGGCGCCCAGCACGACGACGTCCACGTCTGTTTTCGTTGCTCCGTCCGCCATCGGTCCCGTACTCCAAAAAGTTCACATCAACGTCAGACCGCCATCGACCGGCAACAGCGCGCCGGTCACATGTCCGGCCTCCGGCGACAGCAGGAAGACGACCAGCGCCGCCACCTCGTCAGGCTCGGCCAATCGCCCGAGCGGATTGGCTTTTGCTGCCGATTGCCAGGCCTGCGTGTCCAGCGCGCCAAATCGCCCGGCGTCCTTGCGCGTATAACCGGGCATCACGACATTGGCCGTCGCCCCCGAGCCCGCAAGTTCGATCGCCAGACATTTCACCAGCGCTTCAAGCGCGGCCTTGGCCGCGGCGGACGCCGGAAACGTGGCGCCGGGGGTAAAGCGATGTGCGACAAAACTGCTGATGGCGACGACACGTGCCTGTGTCGCACGCGTCAGATCCGGCATTGCTGCGCTGGCCAGTTCGTGAAACGCCGCCGCCATGACCGCGAACGATCGCTCCAGTTCCGCGCGCGGCAACTCTGTAAAGCCGCGCCGGTCCGCAAAGCCGGCGGCGTGCACGACGGTGTCGACCGCCCCGAATGCGGCCCGCGTGGCGCGAACCAGCTCGGATGCCGTGCCCGGAATCGCGAGGTCGCCGCTGCCGGTTTTGACCCGGGCGCCGCGACCCCGGCATTCCGCGGCAACGGCGTTCAGCCGGTCGAGGCTGGCCGCGTTGCTCCCTTGTCCATGCAGCATCAGGTTCTGGTCCGGCGCCGCCAAACGGCGCGCCACCGCCGCGCCAATTCCGGAGCCGCCTCCAGTAATGATTGAAACCCGCATGGATGATCGTTCTGGCGTGCCGTTGACCCGATACTATAGGTCTCGCATTTCCAAATGCCAACAACCGCACATGCCGCGACGGCCTGCCGCCATTGCGCATTGACGCCATGGCGCATGGCATTTCTAATCGGCGGCACCGGCTGCCCAATGGGGCGCCACAACGAACAACAATAAATCACCGGGAGATGCGTGTATGATGGACGGATCAACCAACGGCGGCATGGCATCGCCCCTGCTGTTCCAGCCGCTGTGTCTTCGCGGCCTCACGTTGAAAAACCGTCTCGTGGTGCCGCCGATGGTGCACTATCGCGCCGATCCCGGCAGCACCTGCGGCACCTTTCACGTCGTGCATCTCGGCCGCTATGCGCTCGGCGGCTTCGGCCTCGTCTTTGTCGAGGCGACCGGCGTCGAGGAAATCGGACTGATCAACGAGCATGACCTCGGCATCTGGAACCAGGCGCAGGTCGAGAGCTTCAAGCCGCTGATCGCCTTCATGAAGCAGCAGGGCACTGCGATCGGGATTCAGCTCGCCCATGGCGGCCGCAAGTCGTCCTCGCAGACGGCGATGCAGGGCATGGGTCCGCTCACCGAGGCGAATTTGAAAGCCGGCGACAAGACCTGGCAGCCGGTGGGGCCGACGGCCGAGCCGGTGGCAAAAGGCTGGCTGACGCCGCGGCAACTGACGACGGAAGAGTGCCGGGCAATGGTCGGCACCTGGGCGCATGCGGCGCGCAACGCGGTTGCCGCCGGTTTCGACACCATCGAGATTCACACCGCGCACGGCTATCTGCTGGCGTCATTCCTGTCGCCGGTCTCGAATACGCGCAACGACGAATATGGCGGCGACCGCGCCGGGCGCATGCGCTTGCCGCTGGAAATCGTCGAGGCGGTGCGCCGCGAAATGCCGGCTACGATGCCGCTGTTCGTCCGCGTCTCGTCGGTCGATGGCACGCAAGAAGGCTGGAACATGGACGACACCGTCGTCTTTGCGCGCGAACTGAAAGCACGCGGCGTCGATGTGATCGACTGCTCCTCCGGCGGCATCGCTGGTGCCGCGACCGCCGCACAGGTGACGCGCAGCCTCGGCTTCCAGGTTCCGTTTGCCGAGCGCGTTCGCAACGAGGCGGATATTCCGACGATGGCCGTCGGCATCATTCTCGAAGCGCAGCAGGCCGAAGAAATCCTCAGGAAAGGCCAGGCCGATCTGATCGCGATCGGACGCCAGTCGCAGTTCAATCCCAACATCGCGCATCACTGGGCCCACGAGCTCGGCATCAATGCGCGCTTCGAGGACTGGTCGCCGGAATTTGGCTGGTGGCTGGAGAAACGGATCCGGACGCTGGAAGGTTTTGCGACGCCGACCGGCGTGGTTACGCGTCGGGGGTGAGGGTGTTGGCTCCGTCATTGCGAGCGATGCGAAGCAATCCATCTCACCGCGTAAAGAAAGAATGGATTGTTTCGTCGCTTCGCTCCTCGCAATGACGTGTGAAATTGGAATGAAATCGATTTGTTGAGGCCTTGATTAGAATCATTTCCCAACCAAGTGAATCATCCCGCACCTAATTGAGATTTTCCGCCCGGTCGATCCTTGTAACGTCGGACATCAGCGAACCGTCAGGACGTCCCATGTCGCTCGAAGCCCTCGATCTCGCGGCGCCCCGCAACATCAAACCATCCGAAGCCGCATTGCTGCGCCGGATCGACCTCACGACGTTGCGGCTGTTCATCGCCGTCTGCGAGGAGCAAAATCTCACGCGCGCGGCCATGCGCGAAGGCATCGCGGCATCCGCCGTCTCCAAGCGCCTGAACGATTTCGAACTCGCCTTCCGCGTCACCCTGTTCAAGCGGCTGTCGAAGGGCATGGCGTTGACGCCGGCCGGCGAAGCGCTGCTGCACCACGCCCGGGTCACGCTGCTCAACGTCGATAAAATCGCGGTCGAACTGTCGGAATATGCCGACGGTGTTCGCGGCCATGTCCGCATGCTGGCCAATCTCTCGGCGATCTTGCAGTTCCTGCCCGAGGATCTGCAAGCCTTCTTCGGCGCGCACGAATTGTTGCGGGTCGATCTGCAGGAGCGGCCGAGCGGGCAGGTGGTGCGCAGCATCGAGGAGGGCGCCGCCGAAATCGGCATCTGCTCGGGCGAAGCCGATACGCGCGCGCTGGAGGCGTTTCACTATCGCCACGACCGTCTGGTCGTGGTGATCAGGGCGGATCATCCGCTTGCGGCGCGCGACTATCTCTCGTTCGCCGACACGCTGGACTTCGACCATATAGGCCTGCATGCCACGAGCTCGATCTATCTGCGTTCGCAATACGCAGCGAGCGAGGCCGGCAAATCGATGCGGCTGCGGATCAACGTGCCCGGCTTCGACGCGGTCTGCCGCATGGTTCAGGCCGACATGGGCATCGGCCTGATTCCGGATCGCGCCTTCGCCGTGATCGGCGCCGGCATGGGCCTGCGCGCGATCCCGCTGCGCGATGACTGGGCGAAACGAGAGCTGAAGGTCGTCGTGCGCGATGCCGGGCAGCTTTCCAGCACGGGCAGGCTGGTGCTGGGCCATCTGCGTGTGGCGGAGCAAAGAACGGTCCGTAGTTCGCAGGATGGGTGGAGCGAAGAGATACCCATCAAACAGCGGTCCGTGTAGGCGATGGGTATCGCTACGCTCCACCCATGCTACAGTCGTGTTCATCGTCGACCGGTTGACACCTGCGACAGAGTGAGATTCTCTGCGCGGACACTCACATCAACCGGCACAACTGAATGTCGATCCTGGAAGCCGCATTGCGAGGAGGGGCAGTCGCCATTCTCCTGCTCTTCGTGCTCCTGTTTGGCCGCGACCGCGATCCGCGAACCAGGCGGTTAAGCCGCTATACCGCGTTTCTTTTCCTTGGTGTTGCCGCTTTCGCAGTCGATTCGGCACCCGGCTTCTGGATGCTCAACCAGGGCCTGAAAATTCCGATCCACGTCCTCTGCATCGCCACGCCGGCGGTGTTCTGGATCATGGCTGCGGCGCTGTTCGACGATGAGTTCAGGGCGCGCTGGTATCACGCGCTTGCATGGCTCTGGCTCGCTGTCCTCGCGTGGTGGGAAATGTACGGCTGGCCGCCAGCTGTCGTCGCCGTCCAGGAGGTCTCGTCGTTGCTGTTGGTTTCGTTCGGAGTCTGGCATGCGTTGGCCGGCCGGGCAGGGGATCTGGTGGAGTGGCGGCGTCAGCTCCGCGTCGAATTCTCGGTGATCACCGCGCTCTATATCGTGATCCTCATTGTTTCACAGCGAATCTGGCCCGGCAGTCTCGGCAAGGCCCCGTTCAGCCTGATTAACGCGGTCGGCCTGTTGGCGTTCGTGTTTCTGTACGCCTGGTTTCGTCTGTCGTTTCGGATCAAGGAAGGACTTGCGCTGACTGCATCGCCGGGCAGCTCCGCTCCACCGGTCGAAGCCGAACCGAGGCAGCCACCGCCTGCGACCGGGCAGGAGGCTGTTCTGCTTGAGGCGCTTCGCAAGCTGATGGTCGAGGGCAGGGTCTATCGCGAGGAGGGCCTGAGCATCGCATCGCTGTCACAAAGCCTCGGTGTGCAGGAATATCGGCTGCGCCGCCTGATCAACGGCCAGCTCGGCCACCGAAACTTCAGTGCCTTCGTCAACGGCTACCGGCTTGCCGAGGTTGAGGCCGCACTGGCCGATCCCGGCCAGGCCGAGGTGCCGATCCTGACGATCGCACTCGACGCCGGCTTCGGCTCGATCGGGCCGTTCAACCGGGCGTTCAGGGCCCACGCCGGGCTGACGCCAACGGAATATCGGCGCGCCCGGCTCGGCAATGATGGCGCCTTGTTGCCGATTCCGGAATCGGCCAGCCGTTCGTAGAATTCGGCCAGCCGCGGTCGAAAGCCGGCGAGCCGCGAACGTTCTCAAATGTCACGCTGATTTTCCGGGCCGCGCGATTCCGTCGGGGGATGGCGCAGTGCCGAACAGGATACCGGCCGTGAAAGAGCTCATCACTATCCTTCAATTCTCCCTTCCGGTCGTGATTGCGATCGCGACGCTGGAAGCCGTCTTCCTCGCCTTCATCATGCGACGAAACTATAACTGGCGCGCCTATTTCGCCTCGCTGGCCGATCTGCTCGGTCGCGAATACGTTGTCATGGTGTTTCTGGCGGCGAGCATCGCGGCGCCGGTCATCCGTTTGGCCTGGGAGCATCGCCTGTTCACCGTGCCGCTCAATAGCGCGGTCGCGGTCATCGTGCTCGTGATCGGCCAGGACTTTTGTTACTACTGGTTCCACCGCGCCAGTCACCGTATCAGGTGGTTCTGGGCGACGCATTCAGTCCACCACTCCTCGAACGAGTTCAATCTGGCCGCCTCCTACCGTTTCGGCTGGACCGGGCGGCTGACCGGGGCTGCGATATTCTACGTGCCGATGATCTGGCTTGGTTTCGCGCCGGGGCCGGTGTTCATCGCTCTCGGCTTTAACCTGCTCTATCAGTTCTGGGTCCATACCGAATGGATTCCAAAGCTCGGCTGGTTCGAATATGTGCTCAACACGCCCTCGCATCATCGCGTCCACCATGCCGCCAATCCCGAATACCTCGATCGCAACTATGGCGGCATCTTCATCGTGTTCGATCGGCTGTTCGGCACCTTCGTCAGCGAGCGCGACGACGTCCCCTGCCGCTACGGCCTGGTGACGCCGCTGCGCTCCAATAATCCCCTGATCATCGGCTTCCATGAATGGGTGAACATGGCTCGCGATCTCTGGCAGGCACGGACGTGGCGCGCACGGTTGATGCATGTGATCGGCCCACCCGGCTGGCGCGCGGAGGCGGCGGACCAGGCAAACTCTACGCTGCGAGACGGTGAGGCGGCAGCTTCACCGATACGATAAGTGCGTTGGCTCTACCCACCCTGCAAATTGCCAGACATCATATTGAACTTTACCTGCCGCCCAATTGTGTAATAGGCTGCGGCCGGGGATTAAGCAGCCTCCCCATCAAATGGTGATCCCATTCAAGCGCTCGTCGCCTCGCTTTGGAGGAACGGCCAATGGATGGGACTCTTCTCGCCCTTTTTGCTCTTGCGACATTTCGCGGTGGCTTCGTCAGCGGATTCTCCGGATTCGCAATGGGCATCGTCGTCTCCGGGATCTGGCTGCACATCATCACGCCCATTCAAACCGCGGCGTTGATCGCCGGCTACGGCCTGCTCACGCAGGGCTATGGCATCCTGAAACTGCGTCACGCGCTGAACTGGCGAAACATCTGGCCGCTGGTGCTCGGCACCGCGATCGGCATCCCGATCGGTGTGCGGCTGCTGACCTATACCAATCCGGCCTATCTGCGGTTGGGGGTCGGCATCTTGCTGATGCTTTACGCGACCTACAGCCTGGTCCGCCCGGCTTTCAAGCCGCTGAAGATTGGCGTCGCTGCCGACATCGTCATCGGCTTCTTCAACGGGCTCCTGGGCGGACTGACCGGGCTGGGCGGCGTCATCTCGACGATTTCGTGCCAGTTGCGCGGATGGTCAAAGGACATGCAGCGCGCGGTGTTTCAGCCGGTGCTGCTGGCCGCCTTCATCATCATCTCGATATCGCTCGGCGCCAGCGGCGCGGTGACGCCGGACACCGCAAAGCTGTATGGCATCGGCCTGCCGTTCATGGTGGCGGGCATCTGGAGCGGTTTCAGGCTCTATGGAAAAATCGACGATGAAACCTTTCGCAAGGTGGTTCTGACGCTGCTGCTGTTCGCCGGGGCGTCGCTGATCGTGTCGGCCTCGATGTCTCGCAGTCTTTTGGCGACCTGAAACAGAAGGGCCGCTGGAGTATTATCGATGATCACGCACTTGCTCGGCCAGATGAAAGCCAGACAATTGTCGCCGATCGGCTATCTCTATGCCGCCCGCGCCCTGCGCGATTTTGGCGACGGATTCGTCGCGGTGCTGTTGCCGGTCTATCTGACCATGCTCGGTCTTGGCGCGTTCGAGATCGGCGTTGTCGCCACACTGGCGTTGCTCGGCTCGGCGCTGATGACGCTCGGCATCGGTCTGCTCGGTGCCCGCACCAGTCTTCGCCGGTTGCTGGTCGGCGCGGCGATCCTGATGGCCGTGACCGGCATTGCCTTCGCGTCGTCCAGCACGATAACGGTGATCCTGCTCGTCGCCTTTGTCGGAACGATCAATCCATCGGCGGGCAGTGTCAGCATCTTCGTGCCGCTGGAACATGCGGTTCTCGCCGGCTCCGGTTCAGACAAGAACCGGACACGCATGTTTGCGCGCTACGGCCTGATCGGGGCGCTGGCGGCTGCGGCAGGTGCGCTCGCTTCCGGCAGCCCTGATCTGTTCGGCGATTTCGGCGTCACGCCTCTCGCGGCGCTCCGGGCCATGTTCGTATTTTACGCCATTCTCGGGGTTGCGGGCGGCGCGCTTTACTTACGCATTCCGCTTGAACCAAAAAAGCCGGAAGCGGGGCCGGTGGCCGCGCTCGGACCGTCTCGCGGCATCGTATACAAGATGGCGGCCCTGTTCAGCATCGACGCCTTTGCCGGCGGCTTTGCCGTGCAGTCGCTGCTGGCGCTGTGGCTGTTCAACAGGTTCGGGCTGTCGCTCTCGGCGGCGGGGCTGTTCTTTTTCTGGACCGGCGTGCTGGCCGCCTTCTCGCTGCCGGCCGCGGCACGGTTGTCAGAGCGGTTCGGCCTCATCAACACCATGGTTTTCACCCATGCGCCATCGAGCGTCTGCCTGATCCTGGCGGCGATCGTGCCCAATCTCGAACTCGCGATGGCGCTGCTGCTGGTCCGCGCGGCGCTATCCCAGATGGATGTGCCGACGCGCTCTTCCTATGTGATGGCAGTCGTCACGCCGCCGGAACGGCCGGCGGCGGCAAGCGTGACCGCGGTACCGAGAAGCCTCGCCTCGGCCGCCAGTCCCGCCATCGCCGGCGCATTGTTCGAAGCCGGATACCAAGCCTGGCCGCTCATCATCTGCGGCGTCCTCAAGATCGTCTATGACTTTACCCTGCTTTGGAACCTGCGGCACATCAAGCCGCCGGAAGAGCAATGAGAGCCGGTCATAATTCCCCGCTTCTCGCCGACCGCCGGGCGGACTGAAACGCCAATCCCACCGTTCGCGCTGTCAATTGACCGTGCCCGGCATGTAAGGCGGTACAGAATAGAGCGTCGACGCGAACGCGCCGCGGCTGGGAGCGCGCACACGTTTGGCCCGACCGGAGTCAGGAGCATTAGGCGTAGTACGTCTCACTACGAAATCTCAACAGTCGTCTTAACGGGCTTCGCCTGTTCGTCGATCTCCTCCACGCCTGCAGCCGTTCGGCACTGCATCATCGCCTCGCGTAGGGTCCCTGCTGCAATGTCGGCTTTGGCCGCCTCTCGCAGCTCTTCAAGTGATTCCTTGTCGATGTTCTCGGCCCAGCAGCCAAGCATGATCGTGGCCTTTGGCAATTTGCGACGTAAGCGCCGAACCGAGTACCGGATATGGGCGGGACTGCCGGCATCAAGGTAGGACAGGCAGACGATCGCAACGCCGGCGAGATCCAGTTGCATGATATTGGTCGACGAAAGGGTGTCCGCAGGCTCAACCCGTGCACCCAGACCGTGCGCGTTGGAGAGCTGCGCAAACAGTACCGCTGCGGCTTCGTCGAGCGGAGTGCGCCCGGCCAGACAGAGCACCGGAGCTATTCCCCGCCAGTCGAGCGGAAGGTCGGCGTTTTGTACGACCGGCAAATTGCTGGATATCGCTGCATCGGGGACGGTTTCAACCGCGGCCGCAGCCTCCGCGTCCATCGTTGGTGAGGTCACGTCGGGGACCGAATCGTCCTGGGTGGAAAGATCGCTGGCAAACTCGGTAACGGCGTCGCGAATCTTGGTCATGCGCGTCTGGTCCAGGGCGCCCCGCTTGGCGTCGGCCTGGGCGAGTTGCAGACCCCTCAGTGCGACCTCGTCAAAATAGGAGGACAACGATTTCTCCTTGAGGAATTCCTCGGCTTTTCCTGCCGCCTCTATCGGATCGCCGGCCAACATCCGCTGGTAAAACATTTCCGGCGGTGACAGCGCGGGCCTGTCACCGAAAATCACGTCGAGGAATTCGAGCCGCTCGACGTGACGTCCGAGGACGACGAGGCAGACCGTCAGTGGTGTTGCCAGTACGAGCCCGATCGGTCCCCATAGCGCGGTCCAGAACGTTGCCGAAACCACGATCGCGACTGGAGAAAGTCCGGTGCTCTGGCCGTAGACCAGGGGTTCTATGACCTGGCTGACGATCGGTCCGACGCTCAGGAAGAGCCCGAGCGTCCATGCGAGCATCGACCAACCGGGATCGACGGCCGCTGCCAGCGCCAGCGGAAACGCCGCCGAGATGGCGGAGCCAATGTACGGAACGAAGCGCAGCACGGCCGCCAGAATGCCCCAGAGGACCGCACTGGGTATGCCGATGAACGTAAGCCCCACTGCGATAATTACGCCGAAAGTGGCGTTGATCATCAATTGAGCCAGAAACAGCCCACTGAGGCGCGTCGCAGCGTCGTCGAGCGCCGCTGTCGTGCGTTGCAGATCATGCGAGCCGGCAAGCCGTATCAGACGATTTCGAAGATCCTCGCGCTGAATCAAAATGAAGATAACGAAGATGATGATGATGCCTGTCGTCGCGAGCGGATTGAGCAACGGGGCGATCAGGGTTCTCAGATTTTCCAGGGCTCCGGGGTCGGGTTGACGGACTTCGACGGGGATGGGTTGGGTTGTTCCGGCGGCGTTTGGAGCGCCGAGACGGGGGATCGCTCCGCGGAGCGACTTGTCGTCCTTTGGCCTGTCGAGTTCTCGGCTCAACTCCTGCAGCATATCCGCAGCACGTTCGAGTGTGCCGCTGCTCGCCGTGACACCTCGCACCGATTTGATCTTTTCGCGCATCGTTGATTGATAGACCGGCAGGTCTCCGGCCAACTGGGTCAATTGATTCGCGATCAAGGTGCCGAGGCCGAAGATAATGGAAAAGGCTAGAAAGACGACTCCCACGACCGCCAGGCCGCGGGGAACGCGGGCGCGCTGCAGCAGTCCAACCGACGGGCCGAGCACAAAACTGAGAAGAATGGCGAGCGCGATAGGCACGAATATCTCTCGGCCGAAATACAGCCCGGCAATGAACAGTGCAGCCAGGATCGAGCACGCAACGGCGCTCAGCAAAGCCATTACCTCGTCCGGAGTGCGTCCATTGTTAATCTTTCTGGTGATGAGGCTCATTGAGGCTTTCTGGGACGACAGACCGGTAAGAGAGTCACGATGGCTGCAAGGGTATCGCAGTTCAATCAACGCGGTTGCCAGGACACGTGCTGCCGCTTTCGTGATGACTTGAATTCGAGGACGGATCGGCGAATGAGCCGCTTGGTCGTCAGCGCAATGCGTCGCGCCATCCGCCAGGCTCCCAGGGATTCGACCCAGCTCCGGGCTTGTTGAAACTTGCCGTAGCCCCACGCGAACACCGGAACCGACATCAGCTTGTCCCGGCTGATGCTGAAGAGACGTTCAATAAGCACGAGCTTGATAAATTCAGCGGCGCCAAAGATCAGCAACCCACTGACCACGTGGCCTGTTGCAGTAAGGTAGGCCGCCACGGGCTTGGCGGGTTCGAGAACCAGAACCGGGACGACAAACAGCGCAAGCGTGGGATAGGGGCCCAGCGAAACGATCCAAGTCCGAATGCTGTCGAAAATCCAGTTGTCCGCCAACCGTCGAATGACGGGCTTTGCGAACGTCCAAAAGGCGGCGTCCACCAGGAAGTAGATGCCGGCCACAAGGAACACTATTGGTTTTAGTATGCGGATCAAGCCGGTCCTCCAGTGAACCAAAGCGCGAGGGGCACAGAGGTTGCGTCGGTTAAGTCAGTCTATTTACGGGAGGCGATGGAACCTTTCGCGATTGGTGGTTCCAACCTTGATCGAGCGAGCGTCAGGATAGGCCGCTGCAAGCCGCACGGTCCGTGACGTCGAACAATCTAGGCGGCAGCGCATTATCCCCTATGCAGAGAAACAGCCCACGACATGCCGGCCCAATGAGCATGGAGCCGGTCGATCGCAGTTCGAACATGCCGGCGCTGGTGCTTTCTGTAATGTCCGATTCGAACGATCCCGTTCGTCATCTGGTAGCGATGCCGAAGACGAAATCCAGAACGGATGAGGTTCGCGCCGCGAAGGCGAGAATCACGCGCCGCAATTCACTGCGCAAGCAACGGCAGCGCAAAGGGCTGATCCCAAACCGGCCTTCAGTTTCTTCAGTCGTTTTCCCGGTCCAGCGCACGAAGATACGAAAGCCCATGTACCGTAAGACGGTGCTGGTTCCGCTCGCCGTCGATGTATAACTGCATCAGATGTTTCGACAGGCGCTCGCGGGCGCCTTTCTTTTCGAAACGGTCCGCCAGGGCGCCATATATGCTCAGCGCTCGATCCACGGGCAGGGTGTGCATTGAACATCTCATTGCTCGAGTTAAATCCCTGAGGAGGTAAAGCCGGTTGCTCCGTAACGTTCCACTAGCTGATCGAGCTTGGAGAATGGAAGGCTCGAAAATGCTCCAGGCACGGCGCGGAACATCGGAATATGAACGGATATTTAATACCTTGCGTAGATTTAATGGGACGAGCAGGAACGCAAGACGCTTGCATTGATTAGCACTCCACATGTCATCGGAGTGTTTTCAAAATGAACAAGCTATTTATGGTATTTGCCGTCGGTGCAGCAGCGCTGCTCGGTGGTTCCGCCGCACATGCTGCGGACAACACGGTGAAGGCGAATGCGTCATCCGACGTAACTCAGCACTCTACCGACATCAGCTCGCGCGGTCGTCACTATCATCACTATCGTCACTATGGCTATCGTAACTACCACCCGCGCTACCGTAATTCATATGGCTATTACGCACCGCGACCGTACTATGGGGGCGGATATGGCAGCGGATATGGTCGGCCGTACTATGGCAGTGGCGGCTATGGTTATGGTGGTCCGAGCATCTCGTTCGGCTTCGGCGGTGGCCGCGGCTGGTAGCACCCAAAAAGCCCGCAGCAATGCGGGCTTTTTCTTGTAACCTGCTCGAAGTCTTGCGGGTCTTTCTCGGTGGCCGCCCAGCGTATGGATATCCGCCGCATAGCCCGAAGCGAGCATCTCCGAAGCCGCCACCGCCATGGAAACCGCCGTCATCGTGCCCGCCGGCACGCGCCGAAGCCACTGTCGGCGAGACCACGCCGAGAGCCGCAGCTAAATCGCTATTCCACGGCAGTAAGCTCAGTTTCCCTGCCTGCGATTTCCGTTATTGCCGACATGACCTGATTTGTGGCGGTCTGTTGGATCATGTGGCCGTTTCCGGCGAGCCTGTGAAACCTGCTCTGGGTAATGTCGGAGTGCAGCCGGGCCGACTGGTTGTCGATATCGATCAACTTGTCCTGCTCTCCAGCAATGATGACGACCGGCATCTTTAAATCCGCATAGTGATGGCGGAGCATGAAAGCGTCGGGGATCATGAGCGCCGACTCCGCAGCCGATGCCCTGATCTGAGAGGGGCGCAGCGCCATTTCCTTCGGAAATGCATTGAACTTCTTCGGTACCGATCTCGGGCCAAAGATCTTCTTCAACATCAGCGGCCAGATGACGCGGCTCAGGAGGGGAGACAGGGTATGACTCAGAATGTCTCCGACGAGGGGCAGGGACGGGGCGGCCATCGCAACCACGTCGGGCCTTGGCGTCGGATAGTAGTACCCGGAGGCGAGAACGAGTCCCCGGACCAAGGTAGGATATTTAAGGGCCATTGCGACGGCAACAGAAGCGCCCCAGGAGTGCCCAAGCACAATGGCGCTGGAAACGCCGAGCTGCGCGAGGGCGAGCTGGATCAATTCCGCCTGGGCATCCGGCGTCCACACAACATTGCGAGGCCGGCCGCTATGACCGAACCCGGGACGATCGAAGACGATAACCCGGTTCTCCCTGGCAACAAGATCAATCAGACCGCTGGATTCAAAATCCTGAATCATGCTTCCATTGCCGTGCAGAAGAACCACGGGATCGCCTGCGCCGCGCTCCACGTAATGCAGTCGGACGCCATTCACTTCCAGAAACCGACCGGCAGGCGGGTTGTCACGCTCGGCCTTGTGCGCAAGATAACGATTTACCAATACCAGTGCGACCAAAGCTCCCACTGCAGCCGCTGAGGCTGCCACGAAGGTCGAACTGGTCGTGCGTTGGCCTGAAACAGATCGGCGAAGGCGTTTGATGGAAGGAGCTGCGTCCATAGGTCATCCTCGGTCGGTGCGTGCACGAAATCCGGATGATCCTGGGAAATGTTGCAGCGCAGGGTGAACCTGCGGTACCCCGGATCGTTCCGAGGCATCTTCGTAATTTCGGGACGCGACTCATCCAGATCATGCGGCGGCGCAGCCACGCGGTCGTCGCGTCAATGGCGGTTTTGCAGTGGCCGGCATCGCCGGCCCTCGCTCCGAAAGCGAAGCGATCGAATGTTCCACTTGGCGCGCCGCTCGGACGACGTCGAGATGATATCCCTGCGCGGTGATTTCCTTCCGGTGCAAGCGCGATCTTCGTGCGAGGTTGCGACAAATTCAACCCGTCGGGCAAATCACCTCCCGGTTGCAAAAACCTGTCCAGCCCCTTCGCTTAAAATATTCTGCTGGTCATGTCGGGCAAATCATCTTTATGACTCTCGCCATCCTGTCCCACCTGAGGGGCGTTGGCCATCGTCGCAAACGAGGGGCAGGTCGCGGTGGACGCGGCAGCACGCCAGACGATCGGGCTGCTGCGTACGGCGAAGTCGTGAGGGCCCGACGCCCCGGTGCTGGCGTCGATCAATGGTGGCAAGAAAGCCGGTCACCAGGGCGACCACGTATAAGCCGTAAAGCCACTGCGCAGGGAAGGCCGGTGCTCTCCGCCAAACCTGTATGCTCGTGTGCGCACTATGATGCATCTATTGCACGCGAGACCGCGGGTGCGGCGCGCACCCGGTCTTCCCTGCGCCCTCTGTATTTA
>JBBRSX010000024.1:0-55186 GCA_038244925.1 Hyphomicrobiales bacterium
GATGCGAAGCATCGAACTACGGTGCGCAATTGCGCACCTGAGAATCTCGAGATTCCCCGGGGGGAAATTGCACCCCTGAGGTCTGGTCCTTCGGACCATCCCGGAATGACAAATAAAATCTACCGCCAGTGCAGCAACCTTGTTTCCAGCCAGTTGATCAGCCGGCCCACCGCGAGCCCGAACAGCGACAGGATCACGACGCCGGCGAGCAGCTGATCGGTCTGCATCAGGTTGCCGGCCTGCAGCACGAAGGCGCCGATGCCGTATTGGGCGCCGATCATTTCGGCGCTCACCACCAGCAGCAGCGCGACGGAGGCGGTGATGCGGAATCCGGCGAGGATCGAAGGCAGCGCGCCCGGCCAGATCACGCGACGCACGATGGCGTGGAACGGCACGTTGAAACTCTGCGCCATCCGGATCAGGTTGCGCGGCACCGCGTCGACGCCGCTATAGACCGAAATCGCGGTGGAGAAGAACACGCCGAGCGCGATGGTCGCGATCTTCGGCTCCTCGCCGATCCCGAGCCACAGGATCAACAGCGGCAGCAGCGCGATCTTTGGAATCGGAAACAGCGCCGAAATAAAGGTGATGCCGACGCCGCGCGCCAATGTCGACAGCCCGATCGCGAAGCCGACGATGATGCCGGCGATGGTGCCCAGCACCCAGCCGCTGCCGATACGCAGGATCGACCACGACAGATGCAGCCAGAGCGCGCCTGACAATGCGAGCTTGTAGATCGCAACTGCGATCGCCGAGGGAGACGGCAGGAATAGCGGGTTGACCCAGCCGGCGCTGCCGGCGAGTTGCCAGAACGCGATCACCAGCGTCAGCGCGATCCAGCCGGAGGCGCGGCCCGCGCGCGGTGTAAAGCCGGCGCCGCGGAAGGCCACCGGGCGCGTCTCGCTTGTCTGTTGCGTCTCTTGCGGTGGTGCGCGGTCAAGCATGCTGGACCTCGCGCTCGGCGTCGATCGCCTCCTCGCGGATCAGCGCCCACAAATCATTTTGCAGGCCGAGCAGTTTGCCGCGCGCGTCGATGCCGCCGCGCTCGTCGCGCGTCATCGGGATGGTCACGACCTCACGGACGCGGCCGGGCCGCCGCGACAGCACCACGATGCGATCGGCAAGCCGCACGGCTTCTTCCAGATTATGCGTGACATAGACCGCGCCCATTGCGCCGTCGGCGAGCAGGCGGATGAAATCCTCCATCAGCAATTCGCGGGTCTGCGAATCCAGCGCCGACAGCGGTTCGTCCATCAACAGGATCGCAGGCCGCACCGCGAGCGCGCGGGCAATGCCGACGCGCTGGCGCATGCCACCGGACAATTGTTTGGGGTAGGCGCCACGAAAATCGGTCAGCCCGGTGCGACGCAGCGCATCATCGATCACCGCG
The DNA here is from genome assembly GCA_038244925.1 of Hyphomicrobiales bacterium. Lineage (GTDB taxonomy): Bacteria > Pseudomonadota > Alphaproteobacteria > Rhizobiales > Xanthobacteraceae > Bradyrhizobium. Next base: position 1,391 of record JBBRSX010000024.1, read on the forward strand.
CGGCGTTCCGCGACGCTGAGCGAGGTGTGCAGCAGCGGAAATTCGACGTTCTCCGCCATCGTGCACCAGGGCAGCAGCGCAAAATCCTGGAACACGAAGGTCAGCGGATTGAGGCTTTTGGCCGGCGGCGCGCCGCGCAGTTCGGCCTGCCCTTCACTCGGCCGCAACAGCCCGCCGAGGATCGACAACAACGTGCTCTTGCCGCAGCCGGAGGGCCCGACGATCGCGACCACCTCTCCTGAGGCGACCTGGAACGACACCTTGTCGAGCACGTCGAGCGTGCCGAAGCGGTGGCTGATATGATCGGCGATCAGGTCCATTTAATTCTGTTCCTCAAACCTCGCCTCGCTGCGCTCCCTCCGCTTGCGGGGGAGGGCTGGGGTGGGGGTCTCTCCGCGCGACAGCTCGCCGAGCAGATAGACCTTCCCCACCCGCCGCAAGCGGGAGAGGTAAGATCAATCCGCCTTCACATATTCCTTCGCGACAATCGCATCCGCCGAGAAGCCTTTATCAACAAAGCCCTGCTCCTGCATCCACTCGATCTGGTTGCCGACGTTCTTGACGTCGAGCTTGCCGTCGGGATCGATAAAGGCGCAGTTGCCGACCACCTGCTCGACCGGCAGGTTGGTGTATTTGGCGATGATCTCGAGCAGCGGCTTTGTCTTGTCGTTGATGTCGGCCTTGCCTTCCTTCACCGAAGCCAGGATCACATCGTGATATTCGCGGTCGGCGCGCACCAACGCGGACAGAAGTTTCGTCACCAGCGCCTTGTTGGTCAGCGTCTTCGGCGAAGCGAACACCGCGCCGAGCTGCCACGGCGTCTCGTCGCCGACCCAGCCGAGAAATTTCGCGCCGCCGGAATCGATCAGCGTGCGCGCGGTCGAAACCGGCAGCAGCGCCGCATCCACGGTTTCGCCCTTGAGCGCCGCGGCGGCATTCGACAGCGACTGCAGCGGCAGCACTTTGACGTCGGCGAGCTTGAAGCCGTATTTGTCGGCAAGAAGACCCAGCGAATAATGAAAGCTGGAGCCGACCTGCGTGACCGCAATGCGCTTGCCCGCGAGATCCTTTGGCGTCTTCAGGCCCGCGGCATAGGCGTTGTTGCTGGCGAAATAGCCGATCAGGGGATAGCCGGCCTTTTCGCGACTCATGCCGCCGATCACCTTCAGCGTGCCTTTGCCCGCGAGGTTATAGAGACCCGCCGTGAACGCCGTGATGCCGAAATCGATATCGCCCGAAGTGGTCGCCACCGCGATCGGCTGCGCCGCGTCGAAGAACTTCAGTTCGATATCGAGGCCGGCTTCGCGAAAGTAGCCCTTGTCCTGCGCGATGAACACTGGCGCCGAGGATGACAGCCTGAGTACGCCGATCCTGGCCTTCAGCGCGTCATCGGCCCGTGCGATCCCGCCCGCCGCGATCGCCAACAGGCCCGCCAAAGCGAGCCGTACAAACCTTCTCATCCCATTCCCTCCATCACACCGTTACAGCCCCTCGGGCACGCGCTGGTCCCGCCCGATAAAGGCGCCCTGTTGTTTCAATGTTTGTTGCAACTTTTCAACCGCAATGTCGCGCGGAATCGTATTTCCCGCCAGCGCCAGCGCCGCGGCGGCGCCCACCGCCTCCCCCATCGCAAAGCAGGCGCCGGACACCCGCGCCGCCGACTGGCCTTCATGGGTCATCGAGGCGCAACGGCCGGCCATCAAGAGGTTGTCGACGCCCTCGGGAACCAGCATCCGGTAGGGCAATTCATTGAAGCCGCGCGATTCCGGGATCGGAGGAAATTTGAAGACCACATCGCCGGCGACATGCTGCTCCATCGGCCAGCCGTTGACGCCGATCGAATCCTCGAACGAGGCGCAGCCGAGCACGTCCTCACCCGACAGCATGTAGCCGCCGACGACGCGGCGGGTTTCGCGGATGCCAAGTTGTGGCGGCAGATCGACGATGTAGGATTTTTCGAACCCCGGCACCGTACGCAAAAACTCGAACGCCTGGATCGCCTGACGGCGGCCCTCGATTTCGCCGCGCGTCATCTGGTCCGGCTCAAGCCCGTTGACCGCGCTGCCGTCCTCGCGCGCCAATTGCGTAAAGTTCACCCGCCATTCGATCCCCGATTTTTGCGGCCGCACGATCGCGCCCTTGCGCGGAAACCGGTGCGTGCCGGAGGCTTCGGCCTTTTCCATCAACGCTGGAATGGTCCGCCAGGCATCGCCAGCCTTGTCAGGATCGACGCCGTTAAGGCGAAACATCATGGAGGGGAACAGCATGCTGCCGGCATTGTCGCCGACTTCAAACGGTGCCCCGGCCCAGGCTGCAAGATCGCCGTCACCGGAGCAATCGATGAAAATACCGGCGCGCACCGCCTGCCGCCCGGCCTTGGTCTCGACCATGAGCACGTTGATGCGCGTCTCGTCCTGCATCACCACGCCGGCGCCGAGCGCGTGAAAGAGAATATCGACCTTGTGCGCGGCCAGCAGGTCGTCGGCCGCGATCTTGTAGGCCGCGGTGTCATAGGCCTGGGCAAAGATCTTGCCGAGGATCAGATGCGGCGCATTGAGCCCGCCGAGCCGGTCGATCCGCGCAAGCAGATCGGAGGCCACGCCCTGCACCACCCGATGCGCCTCGCCATAGACATTGGCATGCAGCCCGCAGAAATTGGTGACACCCGCGGCCGTACCCATGCCGCCGAGAAAGCCATAACGCTCGATCAGCAGCGTGCGCCGGCCCGCGCGCGCGGCAGCCGCGGCCGCCGCAATGCCCGCAGGACCGCCGCCGAGGACGACGACTTCATATTCGCCATAAAGTGGAATCTGGCGAGCGGGTTCGGTGATGGTTTTGGAAGACAAGTTGCTATTTCCTTGAGGCTTTACGTCCCGACCTGCAGCGGCGCGCCGAGCTTGCGTAATGCCGCGATCGCGGAGAGTGCGGTGATCCGTCCGGTTTTCGGGTTTTCCGACGGGATATTCTCGATCGCCATGGCGAATGACGCCGAGTCGGACTCCACTTTGATCTGATGGCAATTGCGCGTCACCGCGGGATCGGCCCAGATCTCGATCGTCGTGCGATCGGGACCGATGCCGGCGAGCGACAGCGCCGCGACGACGTTGACATTGGCGGGGAACGCCGCGGCTGCGTCGCGCGCCGAGCCTTTGAAGACGCAGAGCGCGGACTTCAAGCCATCCATGGAAATGCCGTTGGCGACCAGATAGGGCGCGCCGGCAAGGCCGTTGGGCGGCTTGCGTGTCACCATCTGCACCGAATGGATCGTGCCTTCGGCGGCAGCGGAAACCGCATCGAAGCCGATCAAGGCGCCGCTCGGCACGATGATCCGGCCGCCTTGCGCGCGGGCGAGTTCGATCAGGTCGGGGCGTGGCAGCAATGCGCTGGCGCTGAGCACCATCACCTGCTTGCCCGCATTGAGCATCGGCCGGCATATTTGATCGAGAATCGCGGCCGGCGCGCTTTCGACCGCGAGGTCGGCATGATCGGGCATCTCATCGAGCGCGATCAGCGGACAGAGAATGTCTTCGCGGTCGAGCCACGCCTGCGCTTTCGTCCGATCCCGGGCCGCGATGCCTGACAGCACGAGACCCGGTATCCCCTGCGCCAGCTTGCGCGCCACGGTTTTTCCGATCTCGCCGAGCCCGGCAATGGCAATGCGTTTGGACGGCAAGTCGTGTCTCCCTGATTGCGGCATCCCAGACTATATCAGGACGCCGCACGCATCGACGGTCGCGAAAGTCTATCTTGCCTTCGCCCAATTGCCGGCCCGCTTCTCGGTGAACGACGCCAGCCCCTCTGAGGCCTCCGCCGTCTGCCGCCGCGCCGAATGCATTTTCACCAGCCGCGCATAGGCAGCGTCATCGACGCTCATGCCGCCGAACGAACTCTCCAGCGCCAGCGCCTTGGTCTCGGCCATCGCCGCCGGGCCGTTGCCGAGCAACTGCTCGACGACCTTGTTGCCTGCGGCTTCGAGCCCGGCCAAAGGCACCACCTCATGTGCCAGGCCGATGCGGCGCGCGTCCTCCGCGCCAAAGCGCTCGCCGGTCAGCGCGTAACGGCGCACCTGGCGGACGCCGATGGAATCGCAGAGTTGCGGGATGATGATCGCCGCCGTCAGCCCCCAGCGTACCTCGGTGATCGAGAACAGCGCATTGTCGGCCGCGACGACGACGTCGCAGGCCGAAATCACCCCGGTGCCGCCGCCGAAGCAGCCGCCCTGCACCAGCGCCACCGTCGGAATCGGCAGGGTGTTGAGCCGCTGCACGGCCTCATAGGTCGCGCGCGACACCACCTCGTTCTCCTCAACCGATTTCGGCCGCACGCCGTTGATCCATTTCAGGTCGGCGCCGGCCTGAAAATGCTTGCCATTGCCCTTGAGCACGACAACGCGGAGGTTCGGCTTGCTGCCGAGATCATCCATCGCCGCGAGCACGCCGTTGATCAGGCCGGCGTCATAGGCATTGTTCACCTCCGGGCGATTCAGCGTCACCGTCGCGACACCGCGCTCGTCAAGATTCCATAAAACCGGCTGGGCGGACATCGGCGATTCCCTTGTTGTTGGTTCTTGGCCGGCAATATGACGGGATCGCCCACGTTGATCCATCCCTTTCCAGCACGCAGCCAATGCAAACATCGATGGTTGCGCTGCGGCGCAAGCTTGTGGAAGGTGGCGCCTCACGCCTCGATCGCTTCAGCAGGACTTCAACTCCAGGACTTCAACTCCATGCGTATATGCGTTTTCGGTGCGGGCGCCGTCGGGAGCCACATAGCGGTGCGGCTCGCGCTGTCGGGACATGACGTTTCCTGCGTGATGCGGGGGCCGCATCTCGCAGCAGTCAAGGCCAACGGCCTGATCTTGCGGGTCGGAGATGCTGAGTTCAAGGCCAGGGTCAAGGCGTCCGACGACCCGGCGGCGCTGGGCGCGCAGGATGTCGTCATCAGCACGCTGAAGGCGACCGGGGTGCCCGGTCTCGCCACTGGATTGCAGCCGCTGCTGGGCAACGACACATCCGTCGTGTTCGCGCAGAACGGCATTCCCTGGTGGTACGACATCGGCCTTTCGCCGAAACATCCGCCGGTGCCGGATCTGGCCTTTCTCGATCCCGGCGGGCGGCTGCGCGCGGCTATCCCCAAGGAGCGGATCATCGGCGGCGTGATCTTTTCGTCCAACGAAATCGTGGCACCAGGCGTCGCCGCGAATCTCTCGCCCGAGCGCAACCGGTTGCTGATCGGCGAATGCGACGACCGCGCCAGTGAGCGGATCGGAAAACTGCGCGCGGCGCTGAACGAAGCGTCGATCGAATCGCCCGAGGTCGCGCAGATCAGGGAGACGATCTGGTCCAAGCTGCTGACCAACATGTCGATGTCGGTGCTGTGTTCGCTGACCGGGCAAACCGCCCGCGGCGTGCGAGATGACGCCTCGCTGGCCGATGTCATCCCGCGCCTGCTCGACGAGGCCAACAACATCGCGCAGACCTGCTTCCCCGAGGTCAAGCGCGTCACCCGCACCGGCCCGGCGCCGGACCACAAGCCGTCGATCCTGCAGGATTACGAACTCGGCCGCGCCATGGAGATCGACGTGCTGGTCCGCGCGCCTGCCGCGTTCGCGCGCGCCGCGGGACTCGCGACGCCGATGCTCGATCTGATGGCGGCACTTGCGATCCGCCAGGCACGGGCAAAGGGGCTGTACGCCGGTTGACCCCTCATGCGGATCAGGCGGCGCGCAACCCCAGCCGGTCGAACAGCTTCCGGTCGGCCTCGTCCTCCGGATTTCCGGCCGTCAGCAAGGTGTCCCCGACAAAGATCGAGTTGGCCCCCGCAAAGAAGCAAAGCGCCTGCGTCTCGTCCGTCATGGCAGAGCGGCCGGCCGAAAGACGAACATAGGATATCGGCATCATGATGCGCGCCAGCGCGATGATCCGGACAAACTCGATCGGCTCAATCGGAACGGAATTGGCGAGCGACGTGCCCGCGATCGGAATAAGCATGTTGATCGGCACGCTTTCCGGCGGCTCGGCAAGATTTGCGAGCGTAACCAGCATGTCCACGCGATCGGCTTCGCTCTCGCCCATCCCGAGGATGCCGCCGCAACACACCTTCATCCCGGATTGCCGGACGTTTTGAAGCGTTTCCAGGCGGTCGGAAAACGTCCGCGTCGAGATCACGGTCGGATAATAGCGCTCCGAGGTGTCGATATTGTGGTTGTAGTAGTCCAGCCCCGCGGCGCCCAGGCAATCGGACTGATCGCGATCGAGCATTCCCAGCGTCATGCAGGTTTCAAGCCCGAGCGCTTTCACCGCGCCGACCATAGCAACAATCGTCTCCATGTCCCGTGGCTTCGGATTCCGCCAGGCCGCTCCCATGCAGTAGCGCGTTGCACCATTGTCTTTGGCCTTGCGCGCCTCAGTAACTACCTTCTCGACTTCCATCAGTTTTGAGGCGACGAGGCCGGTCGAATGATGCGATGACTGGCTGCAATAGCCGCAATCCTCCGGACAGCCACCGGTCTTGATGTTGAGAAGCTTGCTCAGTTGCACGCGATTGGGATCGAAATGCTGCCGGTGCATCGACTGGGCCTTGAATAACAGATCGTTGAACGGCATCCGGTATTGCGTCCAGGCGGCTTCAGCCGTCCACGTCGGGGGCGGCGCAGATTTCGCCATCACGTTTTTTTCATTCTGCTGTTCGAGCATTCCAAATTCTCCGGGGGGCTGCTGGCGGCCAAGCTCATTGCACGCCGCGGCATCTGAGGCTAGTCAGGCGTCGGAAAAAGGGCGCGGCGCCGGTTAACCCTGACGGCCGGCGCGCTTCAAATGCCCGGCGGACAACTTTTCGTCGCTGCCGGGATCGGCTACATCGGTACCCATGATGGCCGGATATCGCGCGGGGCTCGGTAGATGAAGAAGGCAAAGAAGGCGATCCAGCCGGGAGCGCCGGCCCTGGAGAAGGGGCTTGATCTGCTGGAGGCGCTCGCCGCGGAATCGCGCGGGCTGAGCCAGAAGCAGCTTGCCGAGCGCGTCGGCCGTTCGGTCGGCGAAATTTTCCGGATGCTGGTCGCTTTGGAACGCCGCGGTTACGTCGCCCGCGATCCCTCAACAGGGGAATATACGCTGACGCTGCAACTGTTCCGGGTCGCCTCGCAATTCCCGCCGACGGAGCGGCTGCTCCAGGCGGCTCTTCCCGTCATGGAGCAACTGGCGGCAAAAGTTCAGCTCGCGTGTCATCTCACGGTGCTGCATGGCCAACAGTTCATGGTGATCGCCCGGATGGAGCCGGAATGGCTGATGGGCTGGTCGGTAAAGGTCGGCGCCGTGTTTCCCCTGACCCAGCAATATGCGTCGGCGAAAGTGCTGGCGGCGTTCCAGCTCGAGAGCCGGCGCAACGAGCTGGCCGACGTCATTGCCGAATATGACCGCGTCAGCAGCAAGAAGGCGCTGGCGGCGCTGGACCGGATTTCCGCCGAGGGCGGCAACTTCTCCAATGATGACGGCTACACCCGCATCCTCGCTTATAGCTGCCCGATCGTCGAAGCATCGGGGCGGGCCGTGGCGGCGCTGACCGTGCCGCTGGTGCGGCAGGACAAGATTCCGGCGCATGAAGCGTCCACCATCGCAACCGAGCTGCGGCAAGCGGCCAAGATTGTATCGGAGAAAATCGGCGGTCGAACTTAAGGCACCGTCATGCCCGCATCGACAACCCATGCCGCGCCGTTGACATGCGCGGCCGCGTCCGACGCCAGAAACGCCACCACATCGGCAATGTTTTCGGGGCGGCCATGAGGGGCACCCCCTGCCCGGCGCAAACTGGAGGAACCACGGCGCGCCTGCTCGTCGAGCTCCCTGATCATGCGCGATTCGACCGGGCCGGGCAGGATCGCGTTGACCCTGATCCTGGTCCCCAGCACTTCAAGCGCCGCCGTACGTGTCAGGCCCAGCACGGCGTGTTTGGAAGCGACGTAACCGGCTAGCCCGGCCCGGCCACGAATAGCCGACGTCGACGCAGTGTTGACGATCGCGCCCCGGCCCCGCGGCAACATCCGGGCCATGACATGCTTCAGGCCGAGAAAGACGCCCTTCACATTGACCTGCAGCAGGCGATCGAACGTCTCGTCGGGATATTCGTGCAGCGGCGCGACCACGCCTTCGATGCCGGCATTGTTGGCGAAGATGCCGATCGGGCCCAGTTGGTCTTCGACCGCCTCCACAAAAGCTGCGGTCTCGGACGCGCTCGAGACATCAGCGCAAAGGACCATGGCCTTGCAGCCGGCGAATTCAACCAGGCGCGCGGTTTCCGCCGCCGCGCGTTCGTCGATGTCGACGACCGCGACCGCAGCGCTGCCGCGTGCGAGACGAACCGCGATCGCCCGGCCGATGTCACCGCCACCGCCGGTGACGAGCGCCACCGGCCGTTCGGTATCGGCCTCTACCGTCACGACTTGACGAAGTCGCAACCGCCTTCCGCCAGCGGGCGCCAGGCCTCCTCAGGCGGAATGGTCTTGATGAGCTTGTAATAGTCCCAGGGATATTTGGATTCCTCGGGCTTCTTGACCTCGAACAGATACATGTTGTGCAGCTTGCGGCCGTCGGCGCGAATGGTGCCTTTGCCGAACAACGGATCGTCCGTCGGCAGCTTTTTCATTTCCTCCACCACGGCCTTGCCGTCGCGCGAGGCGCCGAGTTCATCGACGGCTTTCAGGTAATGCAGGGTCTCGGCATAGACGCCGGCCTGGATCGCGGTCGGATAGCGGCCGTTGTTGCGCGGGGCAAAGCGCTTGGCAAAGGCGCGCGTTCCCTCATTCATGTCCCAGTAGAACGACTCCGTGAACTGAAGCCCCTGCGCGGCCTTCAACCCCAGCGAATGTACGTCGCTGAGATAGAGCACGGTGGCGACGACTTGTTGGCCGCCCTGCGGGATGCCGAACTCCACCGACTGCTTGATCGAATTGATGGTGTCGCCGCCGGCATTGATCAGCGCGATCACCTGGGCTTTCGACGACTGCGCCTGCAGCAGGAACGACGAAAAATCCTGGCTGTTGATCGGCGTGCGGACCCCGCCGACCACCGTGCCGCCCTGCTTCTGCACCACGTTCTTGACTTCCTGCTCCATGGCGTGGCCGAACGCGTAGTCCGCCGTCAGCGTAAACCAGGTCTTGCCGCCGCTGGCGAGCACCGCGCGCGTCGTTCCGGAAGAAAGCGCGTAGGTGTCGTAGGTCCAGTGCACCAGGTTCGGTGAGCAGGATTTTCCGGTGAGGTCGGACGATGACGAGCCCGAAACCAGGATCGCCCGGTTGGCCTGCTGCACCACGTTGCGGACCGCAAGCGCGACGGCGGAGTTGGGCACATCGATGATCGCATCCACGTTCTGGCGATCGATCCATTCGCGCGCGATGTTGACGCCGACATCGGCCTTGTTGGTGTGATCGCCGCCGAGCACTTCAATTTCGCGTTTCATCTTGTGCGGCGCCGCCAGAAAATCCTCCACCGCCATTTTGGCGGCGGCCAGCGAACCCGGTCCGCCGATGTCGGCATAGAGACTGGACATGTCCGAAAGCACGCCGATGCGCAGCGGCGCGGCATCATCCGCCCGCGCCACCATCGTGCCGAACCCCAATGCCAATCCACCCGCGCCGGCCAGCAGCCAGCGGCGGCTCAACGAATGCTTGCCCATGCCCAAAATCTCCCTGTTGTCGGGCTCGGACCTTTTTGACCCGATGCCGCTTGTTTGCATCCGCCCGCGCGTTTGGTGCGCGGCCGGTCTCGTTTAAGGAATCAGGCGTTCGATCAGGCGGCGATCTTCCACCTCGAAGCCGCCGCCATAGACATCCGATACCATGAAGTGCGCGCCGAGAATTTTCGGCTGCAGATCCGCGATCGGGTCGTACTCGGACGGATGCAGCGTCATCGACGCGCGCCCCGGCACCGGCGCGGAATATTTCAGTGGCGTGCGGCGGTAGGCGATGTCGGAATAGACGGTCTCGAGGCGTTCCGGATGCGGCACGCGACGGACATGGATCTCGCCGCCGGGCTGCTCGGCGCCGTCGACAATCCGGATCAGCGGCGCGGCCGGGTCCGGGGTGAAGCTGAAATCCGCGAGCGGAATGCCGCGACGCCTCACCCAGCCGCTGATCGAGCCGTCCGGGCGCTCGTCGAAGGCGTAGTGGGTGTCTTTCTTGGTATAGCCGAACACCTCGCGCCCCGCGCAGATTCCCATCGGGTCGCTGCAATACATGAAGATGTGGGTTTCGGTGAACAGCCCCTTGTAGCGCACCGGCACGGTGATCATCAGGTCGAACATCTGGCCGGCATGGATCGCCATCGAATGTCCCGGCGACAGCATGAAACGAAAGGCGACGCGATCGCCTACAATATCGAACGGCGTATCGGCCAGCAGGCGCGCGACTTTTCCAGGCGCGGCATGCGCGATGATCTCGACCGTGCGCAGCGAACATCCCCATTCCACCGGATAGGCCGGCGAATAAGGCGGGTTCACCCCGCTGTTCGGCTTCAACTGGTATTTGCCGAACATCTTGCGCTTGGGGTCGTCGAGGTCAGTCATCTCAGCTCTTTCTATGGTCAATCATCGGATCGCGGCGATCGGCGCGTTCTTCATCAGCACTTTCTGCTGGTCGCCCATCACATGGGCGTGGAGGGCAATGGCCGCTTCGGAAAGATCGTGCTCCGGCGGGGTCTCGCGTTCGAAGTTGCCGAAGCGGTCGACGCCGCGGACCAGCGTGGCGCTGTCGCGCGTTCCCTCGATCTGCCGCACATGCGTGGGCAGATAGCGGATCGCAAAACCGATGCGGCGCTTCGCCGACGGGTTGGGATCGGAGCCGTGGATCAGGCGGACATGATGCAGCGACATTTCGCCTGATTGCAGCGACAACATCACGGCCTTGCTGCCGTCGACGTCGACGGCGATCTCCTGCCCGCGGGTCAGCAGGTTGTTGGCGGCAAAGGTGTCGCGATGCGCGACCTGCGCCAGCGTGTGGGTATCCGGGATCACGCGCATGGCGCCGTTCTCGGCCGAGCTTTCGGACAACGCGACCCAGGCGGTGACGATATCGGCGGGATCGAGCCCCCAATAGGTCGAGTCCTGATGCCACGAGACGAAGCCGGGATCATGCGGCTCCTTGATGAAGAAGGTGCTGCTCCAGCACAGGATGTCCGGTCCGATCACCCCCTCGACGGCATCGAGGATCGCGGGATGCCGGATCAGAGCATCGAGCCAGGTGAACAGCAGATGGCTCTTGTGGCGCATCGATCCCTTGAGCGCGCCATGCTCTGCTTCGTAGGCCTCGAGTTGCAGGCGAACGCTTGCGGCCTCCGCGGCCGGCATCACCCTGATCGGTGCGTAATAGCCGTGTTCGCGGTAGTGCTCGCGTGCCACCTCGGGAAGGGGTCTCACCAGTTTCCTCATTTGATATATGATTGACTTATTGCATATATGAAATCCGGATTTCGCTGACGAGTCAAGCCAGAACGGTCCCGCGCCGGGTTCGGCTGGCGATCCAAAAAGGCGGTTGCCTGCACACCGGCGCGCCGACAAGATGAACTCCACAAGATCAAGGAAAACCGGGAGTTCGCGGCATGCACGTCAAAGGCAAGGTCTGTGTCGTTACCGGGGCTGCGAGCGGCATCGGCGAAGCCGTGGCGCGCGCCTATGCGGCAGCCGGTGCGCGCGGCGTCGTGGTCGCCGACCTCAAGACGTCGCGGGACAGACTGGCGAAGGTCGCGGGCGATATCGATGGCCTCGCGGTCACCGCCGATGTCGGCCTTGAGGAAGACGTCAAGGCGCTGGTCGCCGCGGCCGAGGACAAATACGGCCCGGTTGACGTGTTCTTTTCCAATGCAGGCCTGTCGCGCAAGGGACAGGAGAGCGCCTCCGACGCCGATTGGGACGTCAGTTGGCGGGTTCATGTCATGAGCCACGTGTTCGCCGCACGCGCGCTGGTGCCCGGCATGCTCGCGCGCGGCTCCGGCTATCTGCTCAACACCGCTTCCGCAGCGGGCCTGCTGGCCTCGCTGAACTCGATGCCTTACGGAGTGACAAAAAACGCCGCGGTGGCGCTGGCCGAACATCTCGCCATTCAATATGGCGACCGTGGCATCCGCGTTTCCGTGCTCTGCCCGCAATCGGTACAGACCGGCATGACCACGCCAGGTCCCAGCGCCGCGCGGGTCGACGGCGTGCTGCAGCCACCGGAAGTCGCGCGCATGGTGCTCGATGCGATGGAGGCCGAACGCTTCCTGATCCTGACCCATGAGCAGGTCGCCGAATACATGCAGCGCAAAGCGTCCAGCCGCGATCGCTGGCTGACCGGGATGCGGCGGCTGCGCGACAAGATTTACGGCGCAGCGTGATCAGGTCGGCGCGAACGGCTTGAGCAGCCCTGCGTAGTCCTTCGCGATCGGCGCCGCGTAGGCGCCGCGCCGGGACGTCGTCAGTTTCAGGCCGGCCAGTGCCTCGGCCTGTTTCACCGCGGCCGCCACGCCATCGACGACGGGAACGCCGAATTGTCGTGAAAGCCTCGCTGCGAGATCGGCCATGCCGGCGCAGCCCAGCACGACGGCCTCCGCGCCCTGATCGAGCGCGCGGGCAATCTCGGCCTCAAGTTTCTCGGCCGCCCCCGAGCCCGGTCGCTCCAGATCGAGCACCGCGACGTTGCACGCGGTGACCCGTGCCCGCTCCGCGTAACCGTAGCGGCGCACCAGCTCTTCCAGCGGCACGATCGAACGCGGCAGCGTGGTGACCACGGCGATGCGTTTGGCAATTTGTCCGGCCGTCACCAGCGCGGCCTCGCAGATCCCGACCACGGGAAAGCGCGCGGCCGATCGCGCGGCATCGAGCCCGGTGTCGTCGAAGCACGCGATGATGCCGGCGTCGGCGTCGGGCGAGTTGGTGACTGCCTGGATCAGACCGGGTATGGCGAAGGCCTCGTCATAAAAACCCTCGATCGAGGCCGGCCCCATCGACGACGTCACCGCAATGATGTCGGTGCCGGGCGCGGCCACAGTGCGCGCGGCGGCCCCGATCGTTTCCGTCATCGACGCAGTGGTATTCGGATTGACGATCAGGATCTTTGTCATGAAGGCATCGTAGCCCGGATCACGCGGAGCGCAATCGGCCTGCCGGGCCGCTAGCCGGCAATGCCTTCGACCCACGCCGCGAACGCGTCGAGCACCTCGTCCATCACCTCGCGGTCGTTGCGGCCGGAACTCTTCAGCACGTGGAAAGAATGATCGGCCGCCTGCACCGGATGCAAGGTCGCTCGCGAGCCCAGGCCTTCGACCACGGGTTCGAGCAGGCTCAACTCCGCGAGTCCGTCGCGCGTCCCCTGCAGGAACAGAATCGGAATCTTGATGTCGGCGAGATGTTTGGCCCGATCCCGGGAAGGCTTTCCGGCGGGATGCAGGGGAAAGCCGAGAAATGCCAGCCCGGCCACGCCGGGCAAGGGTGAAATCGCCTGCGCCTGCGACGTCATCCGCCCCCCGAACGATTTGCCGCCCGCGATCAGCGGCAGCGACGGGCAGCATCGCCCGGCTTCCGCCACCGCCGCGCGCACCGCTGCGTGCGCCACCTGGGGCTGATCGGGCCGCTTGCTGCCCTTTTCCATATAGGGAAACTGGTAGCGCAGCGTCGCGACGCCGCGATCGCCCAAACCAGACGCGATCGCCTGCATCGACGCATGGTTCATGCCGGCGCCAGCCCCGTGCGCGAACACGTAGCAGGCACGCGCCTGCGGCGGCCGGATCAGCAGCGCGGAGACCGGCGCGGCGCCGGGGATTTCGATTTCGAGCTTTTGCGCATCGGCTACGTTCAAACCGGTGATCCCCCAAAGGCCAAGGACTGGCTCCAAGGTTGGCTCTGCGGGTTCTATCCCGCGGCCGCAAGCTGCGCAAACGCGGCGCCAAAAAATGGCCGTCCGGATTCCGCTTAAGTGAAATGGCTCACATCCCCAAAGAAATTTTGCGTTGATAGACAGTGGAAGATCGCCACTATATGATGACGCGATATTTGATGCGGATACACGCCAGAGGTGAGTTGCCTTTTGGCTATTTTCGGGCATCGGCGTATATCTGACTGTAAGCGCGAATCGGGGGGGTGGCCATGCGTTGCATAAAACGGATTTTTATCGCGGCGTTGGTCGTCGTCGTCGGCATTGCCGTCATCGGCGGCATCGCTTACGCCCTTTTCAAGGATGACGCCGACAAGTTGTGGGCCGACCTTCATCCCCAGATCCCGGAATATCCGCAGCCCAAGAAAACTGTCTGGCTCGACCAGAATGTCAGCAAGGAGAAGCTGAGCTGGTTCTATCACGCCGACCAGGGAACGCGGACGTTCGGGATTCCCATGAAATGGTTCACCGCACTGGAACAGCCCGAGCTCTCCCTGATTCCGTTCGTGTCGCCGGGAATGTTCAGCGACCCACTCTATCTCGATCGCTACGGCTTCATTCCGGATACGATCATCCCCGGCAAGACCGCGCTGCCGATCGGCTTTGCCGAGGGAGGCCCGATGCTGGACCCCTCCAGCGAGCCGTGGCGTAACCCGCGCGACAGAAGCGACATGAACGGCATCGGCCTGACCTGTGCAGCCTGCCATACCGGACGCTTCACCTACAAAGACACCGCCGTCGTGATCGATGGCGGCCCTGCACTCACCAGCCTTTTCGTAATGAAGCAGGGGACGGGCGTCGCACTGTTGATGACGCGTTTGGTGCCCGGCCGCTTCGGCCGATTTGCCGAGCGGATCCTAGGGCCCAACTCCAGCCTCGACGATCGCGAGACGCTCAAAGCCCAGCTCGACCAGGTCCTGAAACAGTACAAGCAGGTCAAGGACCTGGAGGAGGCCGTCGGCTCGCAGAGCATTCTGGAAGGCTTTGGGCGGCTCGACGCGCTGAACCGGATCGGCAATCAGGTGTTCTCGCTGGATTTGAAAAAGCCGGAAAACTACGCGGGCTCCTCGGCGCCGGTGCATTATCCGCGCATCTGGAACACGCCGTGGTTCGACTGGGTGCAGTACAACGGCTCGATCATGCGGCCGATGGTGCGTAACGCCGGCGAGTCGCTCGGCGTTTCCGCGGAGCTCAATCTGACCGAGCCGTCGAAGGGTCTGTTCAAATCGAGCGTGGACGTCAAAAAGCTGTTCGAGATGGAACAGATGGTTAAGGGCGAACCCGCCAAGGAAGGCGAACCCGCGCCCCAGCCGAATGCCAAAAACGGTTTTCCGGGCCTGAAATCTCCGAAATGGCCCGCCGATATTCTCGGCACCCCCGTCCCGGAACTGGTCAAGGCGGGCGGCGACCTCTACGTCAAACATTGTGAGGGTTGCCACGGGCCGTCGCCGGCGAGCGAAGCGTTCTTCGATTTCAGCAACAAGAAGCGGTGGCGGACCAACGAGAACGGCGAGCACATCCTGCTGCTTGAGAATATCCCGATCGAACATATTGGCACCGATCCGGCACAGGCCGAGGACATGCACAACCGGACGGTCGCACTCCCGACCAATCTCGGGATCGACAAGACGTCCTTCGCGTTCGCGCTGGGCGCCGTGGTCGAAAAGACGGTCGATTACATCTACGACCGTCAGACGGACAAGGACGGAAAGCCGCTGCCGCCGCTGACGGCAGCGGAGCGGCAGCGCCTGAACGGCTACATGCCCGACGAACTGCGGGCCGATCTTGCCTACAAGGTACGCCCACTCAATGGCATCTGGGCGACGCCGCCCTATCTCCACAACGGCTCGGTTCCGACCATCTACAAGCTGCTTTCTCCGTTGTCCGAGCGGCCGCCGACATTCTGGCTCGGCAATCGCGAATACGATCCGGAGAATCTCGGTTACGAGACCCACGCCATCAAGAATGGTTTTGAGTTCAACACCAAGATCCGCGGCAATTCGAATAGCGGTCATCGGTTCGAGGAAGGATATAACGAGGACAAGCCGGTGAAGGGCATTATCGGGCCGTCATTGAAGCCCGAAGAGCGCAAGGCGCTGATCGAGTATCTGAAGACGCTTTGAGGCGTCTTAACGAGCGGGCTGCGGACAAGACCGCTTCATACAGGCCCTGCGCACGCGCATGTCAGGCCAGCGGAACGGTCGGGTCGGGACAGTGCCGGCGCGATTGACCGCCGGCGTGCTTTGGGCTGTTCTAGGTCCTGATCGCGATCGAACAGATCGCATCGCTAGAACAACAAAAACACGTCGACCCGGAAACGCACCATGGCCCCCACCACGAATGGTCAGCAGCACCGTCCGCCGGAAACTGACGCGGCTTTCGATGCCGTCATCGTCGGCGCCGGCTTCGCCGGCATGTACATGCTGCATCGGCTGCGCGGGCTCGGCTTCAACGCGCGGGTCTATGAAGCGGGCAACGGCGTCGGCGGCACCTGGTACTGGAACCGCTATCCCGGCGCGCGCTGCGACGTCGAGAGCATGCAATATTCCTTTTCGTTCTCGGAAGATCTCGATCAGCAATGGAACTGGTCGGAGAAATACGCGCCGCAGCCCGAAATCCTCGCCTATGCCAACCACGTCGCCGACCGTTTCGACCTGCGCCAGCACATTCAATTCGACACCCGCGTCACCGCGGCGAGCTTCGACGAAACGCAAAAATGCTGGCGGATCGAGACCGACCGCGGCGATCGGGTTGCCGCAAAATTCTGCATCATGGCGGTAGGCTGCCTGTCGGCGGCGAACCATGTACCGTTCAAGGGCCGTGAGGATTTTCGCGGGCCGGTTTATCACACCGGTGAATGGCCGCATGGCGGCGTGGACTTCACCGGGCTTCGGGTCGGCGTGATCGGTACGGGTTCCTCGGCCATCCAGTCGATCCCGATCATCGCGCAACAGGCATCGAACCTCACCGTTTTCCAGCGCACCGCGACCTATTCGGTTCCGGCGTGGAACGCAAAACTAACGCCGGAATACCGCAATGCGATCAAGGCCGATTATCCGGCGCTGCGCGCCAAGGCGCGGGCGCGGCCGACCGGATTCTATTTTCCCTTCAACATGAAGCCGGCGCTGGAAGCGACGCCCGAGGAACGCGAGCGGCAATATCAAGCTGCCTGGGAAGAGGGTGGACTCCCGTTCCTCGGCGCCTATGGCGACCTGTTGTTCGAGAAGGAAGCCAACGACACCATCGCCGAATTCGCGCGCGACAAGATCCGCGCCATCGTCAGAGACCCGGCGACCGCCGAACTGCTCTGCCCCGACAACGTATTCGGCTGCAAGCGCCTCTGCGTCGATACCGGTTATTTCGAAACCTACAACCTGCCGCACGTCAAACTGGTGGATGTCTCGAAGACGCCGATCGAGCGCTTTACCGCTGATGGCATCGAGGTCAACGGATCGGAATACGAACTCGACGCCATCGTCTGCGCCACCGGCTTTGCCGCGATGACCGGCTCGTTCGACAGGATCAAGATCACCGGCCGCAACGGGCGGACGCTGGCCGAGAAATGGCGAGCGGGTCCGCGCGCCTATCTCGGCGTCGCGACGACCGGCTTTCCCAATCTCTTCACCATCACCGGACCGGGCAGCCCGTCGGTGCTGGCCAGCATGATCCAGGCAATCGAGCAGCATGTCGACTGGATGGCCGACTGCATCGCGCATCTGCGCGACATTGGGGCTGCGACCATCGAGCCGGTGCAGGCCGACGAGGATGAATGGGTCGAGCACGTCAACGAGGTTTCAAAAGTCTCGCTGCGGTCGACCTGCAGTTCCTGGTATGTCGGCGCCAACATTCCCGGCCGCCCGCGCGTCTTCATGCCCTATATCGGCGGCTTCCCGGTCTACGTGCAGAAGTGCAACGAGGTCATGAGCAACGGTTTTGAGGGCTTTGTCATCGATGGTGCCGATGCCCGCAACGAGGCGCCGCGCGTGCGGCTGACCGAACGGTGGCGCGTGCCGCTGGACATCGAGGTGATCTCGCCCGCAGCGGTCGCCGCCCGGCGCGTACCGGTGGTGTGAACCGTGGATCCGGTCAGGCGGCCGCCCGGCCGTCGATCTGACGCGATAGCCACGCGCGATATTGCTCGCGAACGGTACCTTCCGCCGTCACCTCGAGGCTTGCCGTTTCTTTGGAGCCTCCGCGCACGACGAAGGAAACCGGTTGTGACAGGCCTTCGATCGCAATGTTGCCGACCGAATTGAGTTCCGGACAGGGCACGCAAGTAATCCTGGCGCCGCCCTCGGAGAGGTCGACAATTCTGGATTTCACCTTGCGGCCGGCGCTCTCAATCACGGCCGGAATATCGACGCGATAGCGGGGCGACGCGCGCCGGTCGGTTTCCTCAGACGAGCTTCTGACGACTTTCACCAGGATCGAACGCAGCGCGCCTACCGAGTCCGCGGCGCCCGCAATCGTCTGCTGAACTTCCGCCGCCCGATCGTTCAATTCGTTGGCATCGCTGCTGACGTCGGCAATTTTCGACGAGACTTCGCGGTTGGATATCGCCGACTGCTCGACGCTTCTGGCGATTTCCCGAGTCGCCGCATGTTGCTGTTCGATAGCCGCGGCAATCGAGTTGGCAACCTCGTCGACCTGGTTGATCTCGTTACCGATCTGGCCGACGGCATCGACGGCCGCCAGCGTCGCGGTCTGGATCTCCGCGACCAGGCGGTTGATCTCTTCAGTCGAACTGGCGGTCTGATGGGACAGTGACTTGACTTCCGACGCCACCACCGCAAAACCCCTGCCCGCCTCGCCGGCGCGCGCAGCTTCGATCGTCGCATTCAGCGCCAGCAGGTTGGTCTGGCTCGCGATCGAGCCAATATTCCCGCTCATCTCGGCAACCTTCGACACTACGGCCGAGAGCGACTGAATCGTCTGTTGCGCCTTGACGCTGCTCTGGACCGCGCTTCCGGTGACCGCGCTCGCCCGCTGGATCTGGCTCCCGATTTCCTTGATCGAAGCCGATAGTTGCTCGGCTGCCGCCGAGACGGTTTGCGAATTGGCCAGGGCCTCTACCGATGCGGCCGCGACGGCTTGCGAGTTGGACGACAGGTTGGCGGCGAGATTGGTCAGGCCAACCGCAACCTCGACGACATTCCGCGTCGCCGCTCCGACGGACTCGACCGACGTTCCGGTTTCCCGCTCCACCGTCTCGGCCATGCTCAGCAGCGCTTGGCGCTGCGCCAATCTGGCTTCCTCGGTGGTCTTCACCTGCAGGTCCTGCAGGTGTCGGTTATCGAGGGCCGATTGTTTGAAGACCTCGACCGCCTTCGCCATCGAGCCGATCTCGTCGCGACGCGCAATCGACGGAATTTCCACGTCCAGGTTTCCGTCGGCGAGTCGCTTCATCACGGACGTCATGCCAACCACGGGACGAATGACCCCGAAGGCGATTTTAAGAATGCCGAAGGCCAGCACCAGCAAGACCACCGCGGACACCGTCCATACCAGAACGGCGAATCGCGCATCCTCACTCGCGGCCTTGGTTTCCAGCGCCGTGTTGTCGTCGGTCGCCTTCTTGACGATGTCGTCGATGATGCCGCGGTGCGCGGCGTAGACCGATTGCAACTTCTTGTAGCTGACTTCAGCGGCAGGCAGGTTCTTGCCGGCAACCGCGGGCAGCAGTTCGATCTGGACGATGTCCCAGAATTTCTTGACCTCGATATCCGACTTCTCGGTCAGCATCGCCTTGGACACCGGATCGAGGTCGGACTTGCGCCAATAGTCGCGGCGATCGTCGTAATCCTTGCGAAGCTGGGTCAGCCGTTCGGTCCGGGTAGCGACCGTCTCCGGCTCGCGCAGCGCAAGCGTCGCCTCCAGATAGGCTTCCAGCACATAAGCGGGCGGCGGCAGGATGTCGGCGATCAGGTCGTTGCCGAGCTTGATCTGACTGTAAAGCGGGCCGCCGACGCGCAATTGCTGCAATGCATAGCTGCTTGTGAAAATCAGGGCGGCAAGCCCGAGCGCGGCAACGATGCCGAACAGCGTGATCGCGCCGGAAACCGAAAGACGGAATTTCATGTGGTGCTCCGGGTGCAAGGCGCTCAAGCCGGTACGGGGCCAACCACTTGATTCGGTACCTTCGGCGCCGATCCTCGGCCGATCGGGATAAGCCAGCCTTAACTTCGGGGCCCGCAAGAATACGGATAATGCCGGGAAGCCACGGCAGCTCAGGCCACCTCACTTCGCGCCGAGCAGCTTGCCGGTCAACGGATTCATGAAATGCAACCGCGCGCAAGCGGGGCAGTGGATGCTCTTGTAGGTGACGGACGGACCCTTTTCGGTAGAAGTCTCTTCCGCAGACCACTGAACATTTTGGCCCGTCGTCGGGCATTTGAACAACACAGGAGGCATTTTTGCATTGTCCGCCGCGACCGGATTTGCCAACTTGAGGCAGATCAAATTGCCGCGGCCTTTTGGCGGTCCCATGCGCCACGAATTGCCGGGTTGCGGCGGCGGCCTTATCGGCGGGCGACCAGCCGCAACCGCGGCTTTAGGGTTGCTTCGAGTTCGATCCTGAGTTGGTGGACGCGGGGATCGCCCGAACGCGCCGCACACGCCGCAAATTGATTGACCGAAAGCACCAGCGCGTGGCGCTCCTCCGGGGTCTGCGTCACGTCGGGATGGGACAACCGCAGAACCATCTCGCCGAGCCGCACCAGTATTTCATCGAGCGCCCGGTCGATCCTTGCAAGCTCTTTCATCGCACCACTCCCTCGACAGGAGTAATGAACGGTCCGGCGGGCGGTTCCCCGCACCGCGGCTCAGGGATAACCGGGAGTAAACGGTAGCGTGAATCTATCAAAGCGCGACCGCCAGCCGCTTTACGGAAATCGCTATCAGTTGAGTGAAAACGTCTTGTTCGCTGCCTGCTCGAACAGTGTCGGCCGGCCGGCGCTATCGATCGCTATCCCGTGAGGATCGACTTCAGGGCTTCGCGCTGTTCGAGAATGAAGTCGATGCCGCTATCCGGGGAACGCGCGGATGTCCGGATGCGTCAACAGGCGCCAGCTTCGCGTCAGTTCGGGAATCGGGCCGAGAACGCGGACCAATTCCGGCTCGGCGTCACCAAGTGCGACCGGCAGCGGTCCGATTCCCACGCCGGACTTGATGGCCGAGACAAGACCAAGAACACTGTTGTTGCGGGCGGCCATCCTGGCTTCCGGCGCAACCTGCTTGAGCCACTGCGCCGCACGGTGATGGCCGAGGCTCTCCTCGAAACCCACCAGCAAATGCTGCGAGAGATCGTCGACCTGCTTCGGCGTGCCGTGGCGGTCGAGATATCCACGCGTGGCGTAGACGGCCCAGACCGAGTCCGCGATCTTGCGGCCCACCAGTTCGTCGTCGGTATCGCCCGAACGAAACGCAACGTCGACCTCGCCCTTTGACAGATCGAGATAGCGATCGCTCATCACGAACTCGACGCGCAAGTCCAGATGGAGGGACTCGAATCGATCGATCAATCCGGATTGCGTCATCCGGTAAACGATCGGCTCCGGGCACGTGACCCGAATGACACCTGTCAATTCGCGCGCGGTGTCCGTCACCCGTCGTTCCAGATCAGCGACGGCGCCTTCGACGCGCTCGGCATAGGGCAACAGCGCCTCGCCAAACTCAGTCAGACGATAGCCGGAGGGCTGGCGCGTCACCAATTGACGACCCAGCCGCCGTTCCAGTTCGCCCACGCGCCGATGAACCGACGACTGGCTGAGCCCGAGCGCCTTGCCGGCTGCAATCGTACTCTGGTGCCGGGCGACCGCCAGAAAATGCCGCAGATCATTCCAATCGAACCTCGTTTCATTATGCACTTTTGAAAGCCGCTTTCGCAACTTTACGGCTCCCCGGCCTTGCGGCAGCCGCCTGGATTTCCGGACGCCGAGACAATTGGGCCTTCACGATTCCATGGGATGGAGACCAACACATGCGTTGCAAGCCAGGCTTAGCTGCCGCGTTCATCACACTTCTCGCCCTTCCCGCCTCAGCGCAGGAAAAAGGCTTCGCCAGGCTCGATCTGGTGCTGCAGCAGGTCGTTGAAGGATTGCCGAAGGAAGACCGGCAGTCCGTACGGGTGCTCACCGCGACCTTCAACCCCGGTGACAAGACCGTGCATCATACGCACCGCTTTCCGGTGACGGTCTATGTGCTGGAGGGCGCCTTCAGGCTCGAACTGAAGGGCCGCGAACCTCTGACCGTGAGAGCCGGCGAGGCCATGGTCGAACCGCCGAATGTGGCCATGACCGGCTACAATCCGAGCACCACCGAAAAAACCCGTGTCGTGATCTTCGATGTGAGCACCCCGGAAACGCCGTTCCTCAACGCCTTGCATTAAAGAAAAATGCCTCTCCTGGCATGCTGCAAACAGAATTGCGGGCGCCTCACGCGCGACCTATGGTGCGGCCCTGTTCCACGCGAGGCCCCGCATGATTACGCCGCTCGATCCCGTCATTGCCCAGATCATCCCGCTGTTGCCGCTGCGCGATCCCAACAACATGACGCCGCAAAGCGCGCGCGACGCGCTGAGCGCGCTGGCCGCCGCCCGCGCGGCGGTGCCGCCGCCGCCGGTGTTGAGCGCGGAAAGTATCGAGGTGAAAGGCGCCGCCGGCCCGCTGGCGGCGCGGCTCTATCGCAACTCGAACGAAAAATCGCCGACCGTGGTGTTTTTCCACGGCGGCGGTTGGGTCGCCGGCGATCTCTTGACCCATGACCGGCAGGCGCGGCTGCTGGCGATCGAAACCGGCGCGGTCGTGATATCGGTCGATTACCGCCGCCCACCCGAGGTGCGCTTTCCCGGCGCGTTCGAGGATGCCTTTGCCGCCACCAGGGACGTCGTCGCCCGCATCGCGGAATTCGGCGGCGATGCCGCGCGCATCGGCGTTTCCGGCGACAGCGCCGGCGGCAATCTGGCGGCGGCCACCGCGATTGCCTGCCGCGATACCGGCATCAAGCTATCAGCGCAACTGCTGGTCTATCCCGTCACCGACGTCGCCGGAAATTTCGCCGATGCCAAGGAGAACGCACGGTTTCCTTCGCGCGCGGAAAACGCGGAAGGCTACTTTTTGTCACGCGCCGTCATGGAATGGTTTTGCGGCCACTACCTCGCCGACCCCTCCCACGGCACCGACTGGCGCGCCTCGCCGCTGCGCGCCAAAAACCTCAAAGGCCTCGCGCCGGCCGTGGTCACCACGGCTTGCTTCGATCCCTTGCGCGACGAGGGCAAGGCCTACGCCGACGCGCTCACCGCCGCCGGCGTCCCGACCAAATATCACCACGGCGCCGGCCTCATTCACGGCTACTTCGGCCTGGGCGAAGCTTCCGAGACCGCCAAACGCGAGGCGCAGGCCGCGCGGGCGGATTTCAAGGCGTTGCTGGACCAGGGCGCCTAGAGCCTTATCGGCTCTGATTGAATCAGAACCGGGCTCGGCTCTTTATTTTGACGCTTTATTTTGACGCGTTGTTTTGACGCGTCTTCCATACGCGAACCAGCGGATGCCCCGGATCAAGTCCGGGCATGCGTCGCTCGAGAATACTCTGGACTTCAGAGCGGGCGGCGATCCTGGCAAACAGGTCAGCCGAAGACCTCACGTTCGAGAAAACGCAGATCGTTCTGATCGAAATACCGCTGCGCCCAGGTATCATCCGCAAGGAGGAACATCGCATGCGCGACCGCGGCCTGTTCCTTCACTTGCGGCTGCTTGTCGACCATTCCGTCTTCGATCTTGCCTTTGACAGCCGACGCAGACGTCGGCTTCGTCTTCACAGACTTCGTGGCTTTGGCCGTCGTGGCCTTTTTGGCCTTCTTAACGGTCGACTTCTTCTTGGCGGCTTTCTTCATCGTCGTTCCCTATGCTTCAAGTCACCGGCGCAACGCCATTCCGTTCGCGCGCTCACTTGCGCGAGGCTTTCTTCACGCGTTTCTTGGCCGACGCTTTCTTCGTCTTCTTCGGTGCGTTCTTTGGAGCTTTCTTTGCAGCCTTCTTCGGCGCTTTCTTCGACGCCTTCTTCGCGATTTTCTTCCTGGAAGCCGCTGGCTTTGCAGTCTTCTTGGCGGTTTTCTTGGCGGTCTTGCCGGGCACCGTCTTCTTCGCAGGCGCACCGTTTTTCTTCGGAGCCTTGGGCTTCTTCGGGTTGGCCATGCGATCGAGGAAACTGTAGTGATCGACCAGCCCGAGCGCCTCGATCGCGAACGCAGTAGCGACATCGGCGTCGTGAATTGCGAGCAGGTTATCGCCATTCTCGGCTTCGCCGCCCGAGGCCAGGTTTGAGGAACCGCAATAGACCACCGGATCGTTGCCGTTCAGGCCGCAGACGACGAATTTGTCGTGAATCTCGTGCCCAGGCAGGCTCGGCACCTGGTCGAACGGCGCTGGCAGGGTGAGCTGACCGGGCTTTCCAGTGACCTGAACGCCGGTCGCTTTCCCGGGCGCGTAAAGAAAAATGCCGCTCGGGGCGTCGGAAATACCGTAGCTATAGACTGACTGCGATTTATGGATATCGCCGAGCGTCATGACGACAGGACCCGAACTCCGCGCAATCTGCATCACCGCAAAAATGACGTTTCCTTTCGCCGAATGCGTTTCCTGATCGATGCGATTGGCAACACCACCGAGAACCTTCTGCACATCGGCGTCCGTATGCGGGGAGAACGTGATCGACATTTTCGGCACGAAGCCGGCCGGAGGCACGAAGGGTTGAGTGGCGAGGTCTGTACCGCTGAACGCATTGGCCGTCCCCTTGCTCGGCGATTTGGCGCCGCTCAATATCTGAAAGCTTTTCTCGAAGACTTCGTCAAAGTGGCCGGCAACGTCGGCGTCCTCGAAGACCAACACGTGATTGGCGTTGACGTAAAGTCCGGTCAAGGAGAAGTTCGTGGAGCCGGTGAGGACTTCTATGGCCGCTCCGCCGTTTCTGGACACGATGAAGACCTTGTCGTGCGAGAACCGCGCGAACGACCCTCGCACGATATCGGACGGAGATTTTTTCCGCTGCTCGAACAGATCGGTGAACTCATCTTCCGTCGTCTTGTCCTTACCTGCCGGGGTGACGTGCAGGGACGCGTTGTCCAGGATGATACGCACCCGTCCCTGCTCAGCCAGCGTCAGCAGTATCTTCGCGATGTCGGGCTCGTTGAAGTCGTAGGCGAACACCTTGAGCGTGAGGCTCGGGTCGTTCAGCACCCGGTTGAGCACGTTGAATATCTGTTCGCGCGCGGTCTCGCCCATCCAGTTGTAGATCTGCGCAAAGGTGACCGGCTGTCCGTTGTTGATACCGGCCTGCGTGTTGGTATCGAATTCGAAATCCTTGGTTTTCGGTACGACCGGCGTGTTCTTCCCGAAGTGATGGACGTAGGCGCCCGACTGCATGTATCCGCGGGTGAACCCGAGCGAAAGTGTGCCCTTCTTGAACGGCCCCTCATTCACTGTGACCGACACGCCAAGCGTGGTGTCCAGGGCCTGCATCGAACCATTCGTGTCGAAGTGGCGCGGAGTAACCGTAAATGTGTATTCGCCATCCACCGGCGAGAGCCCCTGGTGCGCTGTGCCTGGATAGTGGGTCCAGCGGAATTTCTGGATCGGCGCGTTGGCGCTGGAATTGGGTTTTTCGCCTGCGACCTGCCGGTGTTTGCCGGGGTCTTCGAACTGAAGCTGATTCATCAAAAAATAGCCGGGCACCCCTCCGGGGGGCTGGCAAAAGATCGTAAAGCCCGCGAGGTTTTTTGCGCTGTCTCTGTCCTGAAAATTGAATGCCAGCAGCGTTTTCTTGTCACCTACATAGGCTTTTACGGAAAAGGAATGGTTGGAGCCAGCAACGAAAGCCATGGGACAACCTCCCAAAAGAGGAGCAGTATCCCGCCAAAATAGCACAATTCAACCTATGGAAACATACATATTTATGACAACCTGTATCTGACGACGCGAACGATGCGCGTTCATGGGCCGCGCCCGGAGCGTGAATATTGCGTCCGACAAGCGGGATGAGGAGCAACGCGGACGTGGTCTTGGCGCTGCGCCAGTGTAACATGAAGTCGACGTCATCCCATGCAATGCTGCGCACGGCATGGGGCATGCGAAATTTGCTGGCGATCTCCGCATGACCCGAACATGCGACCTACGGGTTTAGGAAACCGTCCTCAAGGCCGTTAGATCAATAACTTGCGCACGCAGCGTCGCAAATCTGCTGCACAAATCCATAAATCGCGCCGAAAACGTCGGGAGGCTTCAAAACGCCACCCGGACGCCACCCCTGGCGGTGCCGATTCGACTCTGGTCGGACATCGCGACGCCTTCAAGCGCGCCGAACACCGCGAGATTGGCGCGAACGTGATAGTCAAAGCCTGCGCCCGCGACAATGCCGACGGTGCTGCCCTGGCCCGGCGTTGCAAACGAAAGATTTTGCCCGATCAATACGGTGTTGATGATGCCGTTGCCCGACCGCTGCTGGGCGATCACGCCGCCATGCACATTGGTCTTCAGGCTATGGCCGCCGCCGAAGAAGGTCGTCACCCGGGACAGGTCAAGTTCGCCGCGCTCCTCGAAGTTCTGCAGCGTGCGGCTGCCGACGACCAGGCCCTGCGCCGAACCGGTTTCGTTGTAGCCGTCGAACAGTCCGGCAACGTAGCGTAGCCGGGCCGTCGGCGTCAGCACATAGCCGCTGCCGATGGCATGGCGAAAGCCATAGGCAATCTCAGGGCTGACAAACCAGCCATTGTAGTTCGCGGTCGCCGTCTCCATGCCGCCCGCCGCGAGGTTGTTCAGCACCAGCCGCCTCGTCTTGTTGGAAGCACTGCCGCCGTGCAGCGTGAAATCGAGGAACTGCGACGCCCATTCGACGCGGCTGTAGGCGCCGGCGAACAGGTAATCGGTGTTCACGGTCTGCGAATTCAGATCGACCGAAAGTCCGCCGGCGCCGCCGCCGATGAACGCTCCCAGCAGCCAGTTTGGCTGCACCTTTCGATCGATGCCGATCGCGCCGCCCCATGCGGTGGAGGTCGCGCGCAAGGTCTCGGCCGTTGCGTCCTGTACGCGCTGGCCGCCAAAGCTGTTGGCCCACACGGTGATGGGCGCGGGGCTCGTCCAGGCCGGCGCCTTGGTCCAAAGCCCGGCCTTGTCGATCTCGGGCGCGTAAGCCATCGCCATCATGGCGCCGTTCGCGGATGACGCAACGCCATTGAGACGGCCCTGCACCAGCGATGACACGCCGCTAGTGAAGTCCATCAGCGTGCGATCGGCCTGCGCCAGCGCGGTCGGGTCCAGCGTCGCGAGCTGGGTTCCGGCCGCCACCGCCGGACCATTGAAGCCGTTGCCGGAGAAAGTGGTGTTCAGCGTGCCGGTGAAATTGATGAAGGTAGGCAGGACAATGGTCGTGAGCGACGACACCTTGCTGGCCGGTGCCGTGACCACCGCGTTCACAACGTCGTTGCCGAAGCCCATGTCGACCACGCCGATGATTTGCGAACCGGACAGCAGCGTCAGCGTGTCGGCAGCGCTCGACAGTTGGATTGCGGTCCCGCCGGTGCCGACGATGGTGCCGGAATTGGTGATGGTGCTGCCACCGGTCGAGTCGGTAGCCCGGATGCCGATGGTGCCGGCAATGGTACCGGCGTTGACAACATTGGCGACCCCGGCGCCGACACCGATCGCCCCGCCCGAGATAGTGCCGGTGCTCGTATTGGCGACGGTGGCGGCGCCATCGGTGGCAATGCCAATGCCGTTCGCGCCTCCTGAGATGGAGCCCGCGTTGTTCACGGCCACTATATCGCCCTGAATTGCGTTCTGGCCCGATATGGTTCCAAAGTTGTCCACCTTGACGTTGGCGGAAAAGACGCCAAAGAGTGCACCCGATATGGTGCCGCCCACCCTGTTGACGACATCGGCGAGGATGTTGCCGGAGATGCCGGTGCTACTGACACCCGTCGCCTGTATTTTGCCGGAGTTATCCACTGTGGCGGTGGTGGCGACGATCCCCGAACCGTTCGCGCCCGTCGCCGAGATGGTGCCGGTGTTGGTGACATCGGCGGCCCCGGCCGCGACGCCGAATATCCCTCCCGAGATCGAGCCGGCATTGTCGATGGCCGCGGTAGCCGTGACCGCTATGCCATCGGAGCCGCCCACAATTTGGCCGGTGCTTGTGTTGATGACATTCGCGGAAGCCCCTGCAATTGCACTGCCGGCTGCTCCTCCAAAGATGGAGCCAGAGTTATTGACGGCCGCAGTGGCAGCCTGGATGCCGTTGTTGGCGCCCGAAATCGAGCCGGCGTTATTGACGGCCGCGGTGGTCGCGGCCTGGATGCCGTTGGAGCCGCCCAAAATGAAGCCGGTGCTTGTGTTAATTACATTTGCGGAAGTGCTGAGGATGCCAGTGTCGGCTATTCCGAAAATCGTGCCGGAGTTGGTGACGTTCAGCGCCTTCAGGCTTTCTATTGCGCTAGCGCCGCCCCGAATGGAGCCGCTGTTGGAAATTTCGGCGAACGGCTGGGAGAGGCCGTCTCCAATGTTAACGCCGAGCAGCCCACCCGAGATCGCGCCTGCGTTGGACACTTTGGCCACGTCGATAATGTTCACACCGTCACTTGCGCCGGTGATGGCGCCGGTACTCGCGTTGATTACCTCGCCATTTTGTAGAAAAATGCCTCCGCGCAAGCCCGAAATACTTCCGAAGTTGTTGACGACCCCAGTATCCGCGAACGCAATGCCAGCGCTCCCCGCGCCGGTCGAGGAAATCGTACCGAAGTTGTTCACGGTGCCGCGAACTTGACCAAGAATGCCGACGCTGTTCCCGCCCGCCGACACGATGGTTCCGGAATTGTTGACGGTCCCCAAGTCAAAGAACGCCAGGCCGTTGCCGCTCCCGGACACCGTCGCGCCGGTCACGATGTTGTACGTATTGCCCCGATCACCTGAGAAAGAATCGGTGGTGCCGTAGCCGTTGGTGCCATTGGCATCGATCGTCGTGCCGGTACAGGTGACGGTCACATTGTCAACCGGCGAGGCCGGCGCGCAGGCGGCACTCGCTCGATCGGCAACCGCAAACGGCGCGATCAGCAATGCAAGTCGCAGTATGAAATAGTTCGTGCCCGGTTTTTTCAAATCCGTCCCCTGTTTTTGTTGGCTCATCGACCTGCCCAACGCGCTCTTTGCGTCAGACGTCGGCGTCCTTCGGATCGGTGAACTTGCGGCCCGGAATCGGGATCAGCATCGCCGCGTGCTGGCGGTAGCGGCGATACTGGTCGCCGAACTGCTGGATCAGATCGTGCTCTTCGAGCTGGATGCCGATCAGGATGTAACCGGTGGTCACCAACGCAAACAGCAGATGACCGGCGGTCATCGCAGGCGTGGCCCAGACGGCGAGCAGGACGCCGAGCAGGATCGGGTGACGGACATGCCGGTAGAGCAAAGGCGTGCGGAATTTCGCGTCCGGTAGCGCCTTGCCGAACAGGCGCAGGAACACCTGGCTGAGTCCGAACAGCTCAAAATGACTGAACATAAACGTGCTGGCCACCAGAACGACCCAACCGAGCCAGAAGACGCCGTCGATCACGCCCGCGGCGATCGGATCCTGCACGGTCCAGACCGCTGCGGGAATCGGCTGCCACTGCCAGTACAGGATCAGCAGCACGAAACTGGTTGATAGCACATAGGTACTGCGCTCGACCGCAGGCGGCACGATCCGCGTCCACCAGCGCTTGAAACCCGGACGCGCCATCACGCTGTGCTGGATTGCGAACAGTGCGATCAGCAGCGTGTCGACGATCGCGCTCTGGAGAAGCGGCCCTGCCGTTCCCGAGTCGATCGACTTCGGAACGACTAAATTGCCGACGAAGCCGATGAGATAGAGCAGCGCAACGAGCGTGAAGCCGTAAGCGACGACGCCGTAGAGGACCGCAACAAGACCTGCCATGAATCTTCTCCTGACTATTTCAAACTATCTGCCGCGCAAAGCGGCTATGCCTGCCTTCGGCATCGGCGGCGTTCGTGATATCGTCGTGCGCGATCAGTCCGGGTTTTTCGCCGTCACCATCCAGGAACTTGAATTCATCATCACGCCTTCAGGGCGGACGAATTTTCTCAACTCATCCTTCAGAGCCCCCACCAGGGTGTTGTGCAGGCGCACTGCCTCGCTGCCGGCCTCGCGATAGACCTCCCCCGCGGGCCCGATCGCGAGCTGGAACGCGACGGCTTCGTCGAGATCTCGACCGACCAGAACCTCGACATCGATTCGCTCGAACCGAACGTCGCGGTAGCCGGCGATATGCAACTGCTGGGTCACCGCCTCGGTGTCGGTCATGGAGAAAGGTCCGGGCCCGCAGGTCGCGGCGTCTTCCTTCACCGGCGGCAGGTAACGCAGCAAAACTTCCTTCGACAGTGTGAGCCACGGATTATCCGCCCGCGCGCGCCACACAATCATCGTCATCAATCCGTCCGGTCTGAGCGCCGACCGCATGTTGCGCAAGCCCGCGACCGGATTTTCGAAGAATTGCGTTCCGAAGCGGGAAAAGCAGAAATCGTGCACCGGCGCGAATGGATATGCCTGGACGTCCGCTTCGAGGAACGTCAGATTGGTCACTCCCGCGGCCTTCGCATCTGCACGGCCCGCGTCGAGGAAGGCGCCGCAGCAATCGAGGCCTACCACCGAACCTTCGGGCCCGACGCGCCGCGCGAGTTCGATCGCGGTGTCGCCCCAGCCGCATCCGACATCCAGCACGCTATCGCCGGCGCGAATTGGCAGCGCAGGAAACACTTTTGCGCTGTGCAAATGGAGGCCTCCGGCAAGGATATGCCGCCACGTATTGAATTTTGGAACCAGTACAGCGTTCCAGAAATCGATATACTGATTGTTGGTTTCGATCGCCGGTGCGGTGCTCATGATCAGGATGCCTGTCTTCCCGGAATTATCGTTTCCAACGCCATTTCTGCTTGAGCATCCGCTCAAGGGTGGGATGAGACGGCGGTTGGTTGGCTCTTCATTCGTGTGCCCTGTATAAAGAGAGCCGTGCCGGGACGAATGATCGCCCGACCGGATCAACTGACCGTTCGTCCAAATCTGAAGGTTGCCACGATGATTGACCCGCTTTCGGAAGTGCTTCGGTCGGTTCGCCTGACGGGCGGCATTTTCCTCGATGCCCGCTTCACGGCGCCGTGGTGCGTACATACGAAGCTCGTCGCCGAAGACTGCGGGGCCTTCGCCGTCAAGCCACCGCTTCTGGTTGCGTACCACTTCGTGATCGAGGGAAAATTCCTGCTTAGCGTCGAGGGTGAATCCCCGGTCGAGGTGCGGGCCGGCGAGGTCGTGCTGCTGCCGCGGAATGACGTTCACACGCTGGCCAGCGCGTCCGGCCTGGTGCCAGCAAGCGCGCGGCATCTCATCCAGCCGTCCGCGGACGGCGGTCTGGCGAAAGTTTCATATGGCGGCGGAGGCGAGGCAACGCATCTGGTGTGCGGTTTTCTTGGCAGTGAGGAGCATTACAATCCGCTGATCGCGACCTTGCCACGGGTGCTGAAGCTTGATGTCCGTGAGGGCGTGTCGCGTGACTGGGTCGAGGCCTCCGTGCGCTATGCCGCCAGCGAACTGACGGCAGGCCGATTTGCGTCATCCAGCCTGTTGTCACGGCTCTCCGAGTTGCTTTTTGTCGAGGCGATGCGCCAATACTCCGTGACGTTCACCGATCAGGACCCCGGATGGTTGAAAGGCGTCGCGGATCCGCAGATCGGGCGCGCCCTGGCCGCCATTCATCACAACTTCAGCTCACCCTGGTCGGCCGACTCCCTTGCCCGGGAAGTCTCGATGTCACGCAGTGCGTTTGTGGATCGCTTCACGACGCTCACCGGCATGCCGCCGATCCGCTATCTGACCATCTGGCGGCTACAAACCGCGAGGCGGAGCCTGCGGGAAACGCGCAAGCCGATCGAACAACTCGCTCAGGAAGTGGGTTACGGATCCGGAGAAGCATTCAGCCGGGCGTTCAAACGGGAATTCGGGCTGTCGCCAGCACAGTGGCGGAGCCAGCAGCCGGCGGCTTGATGCTACCTTCTCGCGCGTTACGCAACCGTCTGGATAAAGGTGCGGATCTCCTCGACAACGCGGGCTTGATCGCCGACCCAGATCCAATGGTCATTGCCGGGCAGCTCAACGAAACGCGCCTTGCTGATCGAAGCGGCAAGATCACGACCCGCTTCGATGCGAACGGCGCGGTCGTCCGTACGATGAAGCACCAGCGTCGGTACGGCGATGCGCGGCAACAGGCTTCTGACATCCATATCCCGCATCGCTTCCAGCACGCCCTTGACCGCCCCGGGGCTCGAGGCCGAGCGCAGCAATTCGGCCCACCGGGATTCGGCGGCGCGGTTACCGACCAGACTCGGCGCAAAAACCTCCATGCCCGCCGGGCCTCCCCACTGGCCGATGAGTTGCTGGAGCCACATTTCAAACTGAGCTGTCGTCAATGCGAAGGGATAGTCGCTCGACCGGCTGCCCTTGGCCAAGCAACCGCACAGGATAAGTCCCTGTACCCGCTCCGGCGATGTCGCCGCGAAATGAACGCAGCCTGGCCCCCCTTCAGAGCTACCGATCAGGATCGCCTTGCGGCTTCCCACCGCGGTCATAACCGTTCCGATATCCTTTGCAGTGGCTTCGGCGGCAGGTGTTGCCCCGACGCGATCCGACAAGCCCACGCCCCTCCGGTCAAAAATCATGAGGCGGCCGATCCTGGAGAGCGCGGTCAGGAACGCCCTCACGGTGGGCTCACCCCACATTCTTTCGACATGGGTCACAAAGCCGGGCAAAAAAACGATATCGGGCGGCCCGCTGCCCATGACCTGGTAGGCGATGTGCACGCCTTCGCTGTTTGCGTAGCAAGTCGGGACGGTCACTGCGTCCGAGACGTGCGCCGGCGTATTCATGAGTGCCGCGATGGCCGGACCGGGCAAAATGCCTAGCTCCTTCTGCAGCAGCTGCGCGTAACTTTCATACTGGCGTTGTGCGGCAGCTTCGTCACCGGCCAGCAGGTAGCCGCTGATGAGGTGGCGGTGCGCGGTCTCACTCAGGGGATCGAACGCCACAAACCGTTGGGCATGAACAATCATCTCGCCATGCGCGCCGCAGAGGCGCTTGGCCTCGATGAGACGCTCAATCGCGTGAATGAAGCGGCTACGCAATGCCTCGCGCCGAAAGAACGCCCACTCATCGAAATCCGGGCTGCCCTCAACGGCAAAGGTTCCCAAATAATCAGCACGATAGAGCTGGGCGGCCTCTGCAAAGTCGCCGTCCTGACAAGCCTGCTCGAACGCCTGGGTGTCCACGCGAAGCTCGACGCCGGGCGCAACACAAAGCGCGAGCCGGTCAGAGGCGATGATGCCAGCACCGAGAAGCTGGTGCATGCGATGCAGCAGGCGGCGAAGGCGGCTGCGAGCCGTCGCCTCGTCGGCCTCCGGCCATAGCAGAGTTGCGACCGCATCGCGCGAAACAGGGGTCCGCGCCTCCAGCACGTAGGTCAAGGCCGCAAGCGCTTTGCGCAGCGGTAGCGAGACTGACCGTCCATCGACGCGGATTTCGGGGTAACCAAACAGCTGAAAATCAACCTGAGGCATTGGGCTCATTTGCCTGGCCTGGACCGCCAAGAGACGAAAAAGGGACGAAAAAGGGACGGGCCGTCGCTAAGTCAGAAACGATGCTGGCATTGACCAGCCGTTTTCTCGTCAAGCGTAACGGCAAATTGCGGAGACTCCAATGTCCGTACCCAAACCTTCCCCGGTTCGACACGGCATTCCGGGAGCCTTTGCCCTCGATTATGTGATTTTGACGCATCTGATCGCGATGGCTTCATCCTTGTGCCGTATTGGCCTCCTCTCGCGCGAAACTCTTCAGCAGAGGGCCTCAATCGTCCGGTCTCCTGCAATTGGGGGATCGCAATGAGAGCGGTACTTTGCAATTCATTCAGTGGGCCGGAAGAATTGTCCGTCGGCGAGTTCAAGGAGCCCAAGCCGGCCGCCGACGAAATCCTGATCGACGTGCACGCCGCTTCAGTCAGCTTCATGGATTATCTGATCGTCTCGGGCCGTTATCAAATGCGGCCTCCGACGCCGTTTGTGCCCGGCACGGAAGGCGCGGGGGTTGTCGTCGCGGTCGGCGAAAAGGTCACAAGATTCCAGCCTGGCGACCGCGTGGCATGCGGCAACTGGATTGGCGGATTCGCGGAACGAATGGTGGCCAAGGAATGGAAAACCCTGCGGGTGCCGCCCGATGTCGACTTCGAGACGGCTGCCACGGTCGGGCACAACTACGGCACGGCGAGTTACGCCCTGGTCGAGCGGGCACAAGCGCAACCGGGTGAAACGGTGTTCATCACCGGAGCCGCGGGTGGCGTCGGGCTCGCCGCGGTCGACCTGGCCCGCCATCTCGGCCTGCGCGTTATCGCCGGGGTCGGTTCCGACGACAAGGCAGACCTCGTGCGCAGCTACGGCGCCTGCGATGTCATCAACTACCGCCGCGAGGACCTGCGCGCGCGGATCAATTCGGCAACCGGAAAAGAAGGCGTCGATATTTGCTTCGACAACGTCGGCGGAGCGATATTCGAGCAGATGGCGCGGCTGATGAAGTGGGGCGGACGCCTGATGCCCATCGGCTTCACCAGCGAACAAATCCCTTCGATACCGATGAACCTCCCGTTGTTGAAGAACTACTCCATCGTCGGCGTTTTCGCCGGCGCGTGGGCCGAGAGATTCCCCGAACAGGCCGCGCGCATGAACGATACGCTGATGGAATTGCTGGCCAGCGGCAAGATCCGGCCCCACATCGATCGCGTCCTTCCGCTGGATGAGGTCAAGCAGGCGATGCGGGCGGTGGCCGATCGGACGGTACAGGGAAGAATCGTCCTCAAGATCAGGTAACCCTCACTGACCGCGCAGCGAGAGAGAGAAAGCGAACCATGCTGTCCATCACGATCGACAAGCGCTTCTGCGGCCCGCCGAACTCCGGCAATGGCGGATATGTTTGCGGGATGCTCGCCAACCACATCGGCGCCAGCGCCGAGATCACGTTGCGCGCGCCGCCACCGCTCGAACGACGGCTCGACATTGTCGAACGCGATGGCGCAGCGCTGGAATTGCGCGAGGGAGAGACAATCCTCGCCACCGGCCGGCGCGCGCGGATCGAGATTTCCGGGATTCCAGCCGCAAGCTACGCCGAAGCGGAGGATGCCGTTCGCCGGACGCCCTTTGACGAAAATAGCCACAAATTTCCAACGTGCTTCGTATGCGGGCCGGCGCGAGCATCCGGGGACGGACTGCGTATTTTTGCAGGCCCCTTGTCGGCGCGCACCGATCCGAAGATCAAGACATTCGCGGCGTCCTGGGTTCCTGACGCGAATTTGGCCGACGACGACGGCCGCGTCGCAACCGAATTTGTCTGGGCCGCACTGGATTGTCCCACCGGATATGCGAGCTTCGGTGCTCTTCCCCCGGAGCCGAACGGAGATCAGACAATTCTGCTCGGGCGCATGTCCGCCCGGGTCGATGCGCGTCCGAAGCCCGGCGATCGCTGCACTGTCGTGGCGTGGCCGACCGGGCGAGAAGGCCGCAAGCTCTTTGCCAGCAGCGCGCTGCTCCGAGCCGATGGAGGCGTGCTGGCCGTCGCCCAGGCAACCTGGTTGCTGATCGATCAACACGTTCAAACTGGTCAAAAGTAGAGCGGAAGCTCCATCGCAGAGATCAATGACCGCAAGGCTGAGGTCATTGGCCTCGTCTCGGCATTCGCGCAGCTGGCACAGGTTTTTAAAAACAATCAGGAGAGCAATTATGACTGGTCTTGTTGCGGCCATCTACGGCGTCGTCGCTTACGGCTGCACGCTCGCAGCGATGCTCTATCTCATAGGCTTCGTGGGCAATCTCGTCGTTCCGAAGTCGATCGATTCGGGAACGGCGGGACCGCTTCTGCAAAGCGTGATTGTCGATACGATGCTGATCGGACTGTTCGCAATCCAGCACAGCGTGATGGCGCGTCAGGGCTTCAAGCGCTGGTGGACGCGGATCGTACCGCCCGCGGTCGAGCGCAGCACCTACGTGCTATCAACCAGTTTCGTGCTGGTGATCCTGTACTGGCAGTGGCAGCCGATTCTCGCGCCGGTCTGGACCGTCCAGAGCCCGATCGCAGCGGGGGTGATCGAAGGCATTTTCTGGCTGGGCTGGGTCGTGCTGGTGGCCAGCACCTATATGCTCGACCATTTCGAGATGTTCGGGCTCAGCCAGGTGTTCGGGCGCTTGTTCGGCAAACAGCTGTCGGAGACGAAATTCCGCGCTCCGTTGCTTTACCGGCATGTCCGGCACCCGATCTATCTCGGCATCCTGCTCGCCGTCTGGGCCACGCCCGCGATGACCGCTGGTCATCTGCTGTTCTCGGCGCTGGTCACCGGCTACATCCTGATCGGTATCCAGCTGGAAGAGCACGATCTGATCCAGCAGTTCGGCGACCAGTATCGCCGCTACCGCAAGCACGCGGCCATGCTCATCCCGCTGCCGGGCCGCAAGTTCACCGATCCGAAGGATGACGCCATCTAGCGCGCGCAATCGCGGGCGGATGTGCGAGCTTGTTCGTCGGTTAGAGAGATTTCAGTGCACGACAACGACGAATTTTCGATCCTCAATATTTCAACGAATGACATTCCCGAGAGCGATCGCGTCACCATGCTGCGCGAATTCTATTGCCGCGGCGTATTGAAGGCCGAGATCGACGCGCGGGAAGGAACGCCGTTCGAGGCCAACTTTACCTCTCATGCGCTGCCGGAAGCTCAGCTGCTGATTGGAACCCTGTTTGGAGCGCGAATCATTCGCAACAAGCAGCTGGTCGGCGACGGTGACGACAGTCTTGCGCTGGTCGTGAACCGATCCGGAGCTGTCGGGATATCCGCGCGCGGACATGATTTGCTGCTTCAGCCTGGAGATGCGGCGCTAACGAGCGCCGACGATATAACGATTTTCGAGCGATTTTCGCCGGGAGATTGTTTCTCCTTGCGCGTGCCGAGGCGGATCCTGGTTCCAATGATTTTGGATGTCGATGATGCGGTGATGCGTATCATACCCGAGAAGACAGCGGGCCTTGGATTGCTGATCGACTACGCGGTTTCCCTCGTAAGAGAGAAGGTGTTCGCCACGCCGGCGCTGCGTCAGCTTGGCGTCAGGCATCTGCATGATCTGCTCGCGCTCGTCCTCGGCCCAACGGATGAAGCTCACGAGATGGCCGGGCGCCGAGGGATCAGGGCGGCCCGATTGCAGAAGGCGAAGCTCCTCATCGTCAACAACTATTGGCGGCAGGACCTGTCGATTGCGACCGCTGCCCGGGAACTCGGCGTAACCCCGCGTTATCTCCAGCGATTGTTCGAAGCGGACGGCAAGACCTTTTCTTCGTTTCTGATCGAGCAAAGCCTCAAACGGGCCCATCGCATGCTGCGAGCGCCGGAATTCGCGGAACGTCCGGTGAGCTCGATCGCCTACGAGGTCGGTTTTGGCGATCTCTCCTATTTCAATCGATGTTTCCGGAAAGCCTACGAAGCCACACCGAGTGACGTGAGAAGCGGCGAAGCGGATTGATCGCCCTCTCGCGCGATTTGAGTGAACCATTGGATCCAGCCGGGAATGCGCCGCTTCTTCTTCGACCTGCTCGTCGGCAACGCCGTGGTGCTCGATCCGGGCGGGATGGTCTTCGAGTACGCCGAGGCGGCGGTTAGCGCGGCCGACGAGATGGCGAGGCATCTTTTCGTCTGGCGCGACGACCTGCGCGATCGGAATGCCTGGATACGCGTCCGGGACGACCGCGGTCGAGAAGTCTATCGTGCCGCGGTCTGGTCCGGGAATGCCGACAAGGAGGGCTGGGATCGCGCATGAAATGCCCCGGCGCAGTGTCGCAACTCTGCACCAGTGTCGAGCGAAAAAGCTTCGGTTCGTTTTGAGCTTAATCGCCGTCGCTTCCGTCCAAGTCGGACATCTCGGTCCCTTCTAGCCTCGCGTTCAGCGACCCCGATTTCGCCGTCGCCGGCCGCCTCCGATTGGAGGACACCGGTCGCGACAGGCTGCGCTTGTGCAGGGCGGAAGGCGTCGACCGAGGACTGGAAATGAAACGAAGCCTTCTTTCGACTGTCAACCGCCGCCTGCTGCGGGTCACCGCGCCGGTGCTGATGCTGGCGGCGCCACTCATCACCGTCGGCCAGGCTGAAGCCGCCTGCACGCCGACCGCGCCGGTCAGCAATACGACGGTGAACTGCACGGGAACGACGATCGACGCGAACGGCAACAACGGCTATGGCACCGCTGCTGACACCGGAAACACCTACTCCATCGGCTCGGGCGCGATACTGAGTGGCACCAACAACGGACTCCTGCTCAGAAGCGGCACGGTCGACAATTCCGGCACGATCACGGGCGGCGGCGTTGCTATTAAAAGCACCAATACGTTGTCTGTTACAAACGCGGGCTTCATTCGCGCCCTCGTTCCGGGCGGTATTGCGATTAACGGCGGTATCGTCACCGCGAGTAACACCGGAGAAATTGCCGGCGCGCAGTTTGCGATCGCTGCCAACACCCTCAATCTGGTGAATGGCAGCGAGGGGGCGATCGAGCAATCTGATGCAAATGGTGCCGCGATCAGTACGACAACCCTCAATGGCTCCAACGCTGGACAGATTGTTGCTCACGGCGCCAACAGCCTCGCGATCGACGCCGGTGTCGTGGACTTCCGCAATACGGGCCTGATTCAAGGTGACGCAAGGGGGATAAGCGCAAGCATTGTTACGCTCACCAACGCTGGAACGATCACCGCAATCGCAGCGAACGGCGCCGCAATCGTGGCGGATACGGCTAGCATCATCAACACAGGGAATATTTCCGGCTCCCGGGGCATTTCGGTCACTGATCATGTGTCTGTCTCGAACTCTGGTACGATCTCCGGAGAAGTCCTGGGAATATTCGCAAACAATGCGACGGTCATAAATTCTGGCTTGATCACAGGTGCGACCAATGGATTCGCGCTGGGAACGTCAGCCGCAATCGATCTGAACAACTCGGGGACCATAAAGGGTGCTGGTGGCGTGACCCAAGCCGTTGTCGTCGGGTCAGGAGGAACGATCTTCAATTCAGGGAGCATCATCGCGGATGGGTTTGCGATATTCCATGTAGCGGGTGCGGACAAAGCCTTGGCCATAACGAACGCGGCGTCCGGCACCATCATCGGCGCTGACGGCATAGTCTCGAACGGAACGTTGAACATTGCCAATTCCGGCACGATTCGCGCGACCGCCGCAACCGGCATCGCAATTGAGGCGGGTGCTGCCAGCATCGTCAACACAGGAAATATTTCCGGCTACGTGGGCGTTCAGGGCGCTGATCGCGTGTCTGTCTCGAACTCTGGCACGATCGCCGGAGCACTCTTTGGAATAATCGCAGACAATGCGACTGTCATAAATTCTGGCTTGATCACAGGTGCAAACACCGCGCTGCTAACGACAACAGGCGCAATTGATCTGAACAACTCGGGGACCATAAAGGGTGTTGGTGTGACGAGCCTCGCCGTTTTTACCGCAGGAGGAACGATCTTCAATTCAGGGAGCATTATCGCGGATGGGGAGGCGATTTTGCATCAACCGGGTGGGAACCAAGCCTTGACCATAACGAACGCGGCGTCGGGCACCATTATCGGCGCTGACGGCATATTCTCGAACGGAACGTTGAACATCGCCAATTCCGGCACGATTCGCGCGACCGATCCCGCTAACGGAGTTGCCGTGACTGCCAATGGCGCCGCCAACGTCGATAATAGGGGCTCCATCATAGGTACCGTCGGTATCGTATCGGGTGATGCAGCGAATATCACGAACGCCGGCACGATCACCGGCACCGGCGGCACGGCGATCACGCTATCGGGCGCGGCCGACACGCTGACGCTGCTGTCCGGCTCGAAGATCAACGGCGTGGTCGATTTCGGCTTTGGCAACGACGTGGTCAACGTCAGCGTGATCGCGCCGAACACCCGGGTGTCGTCGCTGACATCGGTCGAGTTGCCGACCTTCGTCAACTTCAACGGCACCATCAACACCAAGGTCTCTGCGGGTGGCTTCAACGGGCCGTCGGTGATCTCCGGCATGACGGTCGCAACCCTCGATCCGACCGCGCTGGCGCAGGCCGACCGCACGCTGATGGATTTCACCGGCGGTGTCTCCTCGCTGGTGCAGGGCCGTTTGAGTGGTGGTACGGCGGCCGGCGGCAACATGATGGCGATGGCCTATGCGCCTGAAGACGCACAGGCCGGGCCCTTCACCAAGACGACCAAAAGCCTCTGGACCGATCCGGCGACG
Source organism: Hyphomicrobiales bacterium (assembly GCA_038244925.1). Taxonomy (GTDB): domain Bacteria; phylum Pseudomonadota; class Alphaproteobacteria; order Rhizobiales; family Xanthobacteraceae; genus Bradyrhizobium. Next base: position 41,674 of record JBBRSX010000024.1, read on the forward strand.
ATCACGGTGTGGGCCAACAGTTTTGGCGGCCAGCGCATCCAGGACGAGACCGCCTCGACCCTGCGCGCCACCTCGACCGCCTGGGGCGGCGCGATCGGCGTCGACCGCAAGCTACAGCCGAACTGGCTGGTCGGCGGCTTCATCGGCGGCGGTTCAGGCAGCCTGTCGGTGGATTTGAATTCGCAGTCGGTGAACACCGACTACGTGTTCGCCGGCGGCTACAGCCGCTTCGAATGGGCTTCGCAATTTTTCGATTTCACCCTGCAGGGCGGCAGCGCCACCAACAAGTCGAAGCGGCTGGTGCTGAACAACGGCGCCCTGGAGACGGCCGCCGCCAGCTACAACGGCTGGTTCATTAGCCCGGAAGTCGCCTATGGCATCCGCTACGGCATCGGCAACGGCTACGTGCTGACGCCGACGGCACGGCTGCGCTACGTCGCCGGCACGTTCGACGGCTATGGCGAAACCGGTTCGGCCCAGAGCCTCTCGATCGGCAGCCGCACGCTGCAGGATTTTGAGGAGCGTGGCGAACTCGATGTGTCGCGGACGACGGCGTTGTTCGGCGGCGACCACATCCTGAAGACCAACTTCCATGGCGGCGTCATCGCCCAGCAGCGCCTCGGCGGCCAGACCGTCAACGCCATCCTGATCGGGCAAAACCTGTCCTTCATCACGCCGGGCAGCGGCAGCGTTGTCGGCGCGGTGGCCGGCGCGGGCTTCGACTACCGCACCAGCAAGAACGTGTCCGTGTTCGGCGCTGTGGAGGGCATGATGATGTCCGACCAAAGCCGCACCGCCACCGCAAGGGGCGGCCTACGCGTCGCGTTCTGAGCCGGCAACAGCCCCGGCGGCTTGAGCGAGACGCCGTGCCGGCCGGGCAGGATCCCGGCCGGCACACACCCCCCCCCGATTGGGGGATGAAGAGGGGACGGGAGGATGTCAGGTTGCGGCATCCTGTATTTGATGAAATGCCATGCCCAAACCCCGCAAGCTTACAGAGCTGATCGATGCTGTCTACGATGCGGGGCTGGATCCCACCTTTTGGAACAAGGTGGTCGTCGACATCAGGGATTTTGTCGGCGGTCAGGCCTGCGGTCTGTTCTCAAAGGACTCGATCAGCAAGTTCGGTATCACTCACTTCCAACTAAAACTGCGCTGACATTTTGTTGCCAGTGTCGCTGAAGACTGATGTGAAGAATCTCACGGTCGCGACATCTGAACGTTGCCAATCTCACGCGAACTGAATTCATACGAGAGCTGCGCGAGGATGTCGTGATGAAAATATTTTCGGCTGTGGTTGGCCGCAAGTGCCGCGATATCGCCGCCGGCGTGATCGATGCGCTGCACATCTCCAGGACCGTCGAAGCGCGCCAACTGATCCATCGCCATCGTCAATTGCTTGCAGACGGAAGTGGCGAGTTGCCGGTCGGCATTGCCTCAATTCAAAGGGAAGAGGATATTTCAGAGAATGCCCACCAATTCAATACGGCGCCCTGCGGCTACTGCCCCGGCAGTTTCGAGCGCGGCTAGCCTCAATCCGCTTTTGATCCTCGCCACCATTCTGGTCGTCGTCCTGCATTTCATGTCTGCCGCGACGCTGGAGCGTTCCCACGCCCGCCCCGCATTCGAGCCGGTCATCGACACCATCGAAGAGGATGTGTCGTGTCCGGCGACCGCCGAGGGACGCACCTCGGCACTGCCGTTTGATTAGGGATCGATCATGCCCGATCTCGCAACAGAACTGCTGCTCAGTCTCGCGGTATTCGCCGGCGCGTTCGTCTCCGGTCTTGCAGGCTTCGCCTTTTCCGCCGTGGCAGGCGCGATTCTGCTCCGGATATTCCAACCGCTCGAAGCCATCCCCCTCATGATGGCCTGCAGCGTCGGGGTGCAAGCCACCAATCTCTGGGCGCTCAGGCGCAACATCCATTGGGAAGGCAGCCTGCTTCTTGTTGTCGGTGGCGTGCTCGGCATTCCGATCGCGGTCTACCTCCTGCAAAGCACCGACACGCATCTCCTCAGACTGTGCTTTGGAGCCATCGTCTCACTTTATGCCACCTACATGCTGTTCCGCCCGTCGCCTGCGTTTTCCAGCGGGGTGACCAGCAGACGCCTGGTCGCCTTGATCGGCTTTGGAGGCGGGTTGGTCGGCGGACTGACGGCTATGCCCGGCGCCATCCCGACGATCTGGTGCGACATGCGCGGCATGCCCAAGAGCGATCAGCGGGGACTCGTGCAGCCCTTTATTGCCATCATGCAGGTGCTTGCGCTGACCCTGCTGCTTGGGAGACAGGGTCTTTCCTCTCGCATTGTCGTCGATCTCGCCATCAGCCTGCCGGCGCTTTTTGCCGAGTCCATACTCGGCGTGCTGGCGTTCCGGCGAGTCAACGAGACCGTCTTTCGCAAGATTATTCTGGTGCTGCTGCTACTTTCGGGCGGATCGCTCGTGTTCGCGTGAACGGCGCGCTTTCCAGTACATCTTCGGCTTCGGTAGAGGGAGGGCGAACGTCCGGAAAAGGGCGCCGCCGATCAGGCCGACAGGCGATCGGCGGAAACGCGCACCGCACCGTCGCGCACGGCCTCGACGAAAGCATCGAACAGCTTGCGCATCGCAACCCGCTTATAAGGGTAGAGCGTGGCGCTATCCATGTTGTGCACGACCATGGCGACATCGACCTCGAAGACCAGCAGACGGCCATCCGGCAGTTCGGCACTGTCGATGCCGAAATAATCGAGACCGATGTGGCGGTGAAGCGCCGCGAAGGCCTCGGCATGCCGGACCGCGAAATCCGTGTCGAAATTCTCCATCCACGCCTGCTCGACGGCGCGCTTGGCAGCGCTCTGGGCCATTCCGGCGCTCAGGTAGTGCACGATCCAGTGTTCCGAGAGCGCCATGTGGCTGGCATACGCCCTGCCTTTGATGAAAACGATCCTCTGTTTGTTGTAAAGCTGATCGGGTCCGCGAAAATCGATAAAGGGCGCGGCATAGAGTTCGGGAGCGGTTTCGCCCTCGAGCCACGCGGACAGTTCAGCCGCGGTTGTGATGCGTTCCATGCCGTTGCCGGCGTGGGTACTGACCGGACGGACGACAAGTGGAAATGCCAGGGCGCTCACGCTCTCGTCAGCGGAAGCGACGGCCTGCAGTTCCTCGCGGGAGCATCGCAGCGTCGGCGGTGAGAGGATCGACGGTTCGCCGGCGAGCATCGCGCTGACCCCGTCGCGCGTCAGGTTGCGGATCAACTCGGGATCGTTGTTCATGACCGGTCCGGGGAAGCCGGCCAGCAACACTTTCATGCGATTGAGAACCGGCAGGTTCTCGCTGGATTCGCCGATCGCCATGAAGGCCACGTCATGCGCCGGCAGCTCACCGAGGCTGGTGGTGCCGGCATCGACGTAATGCAGCCAAAGCACGCAGTCGCTGTCCGCCAGCAGGAAATCCAGCGGCGTGTTGGCCATGAAATCGCCGGGTGTAACGAACGCCAGCAGCCGGGGTCCACGACCGTTGCCGTGCACGATGCAGAAGTCGCGCTGCAGCGACACCGCGCCGCTTAGAACCTGGCGGGCCTCCTCGGCCCGGCCGAGGCTGTGCAGGATCGTCGCGAGATCGAGCATGGCGGCGGCATCGGCGCCATCAAGGGCAATTCTTTGCATCAGCTCATTCCAGAGCAGGCCGATGTCACGCTCGGCGAAGAGGTGCGAGACGATCGCCTGCATCCCCACGATCCGGCATCGGTCAACCGTTCCGGCACTGGTTGCGGCGGCAGCGACAAAGGGCATCAACATGCGGCAAGTTCCTCTTGCGAACCAAAGGTCAGGACGCCGTTCAGCAGGGCGTCGATATCGGTTTCGTCGGTGCGATGGTTGACGATGGCAACGCGCAGGACGGTGCGGCCGTCCAGGCAGGTGAGCGACGGCGCGACGCGGCCATCCGCATGCAGCCGCTCGACGATCCGCCTGTTGACGGTGTCGGCGGCATCGCGGTCATGCGGAACGTAGGCAAAGCAAACGATATTCAGCGCGACAGGCGCCAGCAGGCGCAACACCGGCTCGCGCTCGATCCGCCGGCCAAGACCGCGCGCCAGGGCGCAATTGGCTGATATCGAATCCCCCAATGCCTTGAGGCCATAGGTCTTGAGCGTGAACCAGGTTTTCAACGCGCGAAAGCCGCGTGAAAGATCGGGGCCGTGGTCGCAAGGCCACCAGTCGCCGCCGGCGAGACCGGTGGCGGCGCGCGTGAGGTAGCCGGCTTCCGAGGCAAAGGTCCGGTATTGCAGCATCTCGTCGCGCACCAGCAGGAAGCCGGCGTCGTAGGGCACCTGCCCCCATTTGTGAAAGTCGAACGCCAGCGAATCGCAGTCCCCGATGCCCGCCAGCAGCGGCGACAATTCATCGGACAGAATGCCGAGCGCCCCGAGCGCGCCGTCGACGTGAAAGTGAATATCGTGGAGGTCTGCGACTTCCCGCAGCGCGCGGAGATCGTCGATCGCACCGGTATTGACCGTTCCGGCGGTACCGACCAGCAGGAACGGCCGGTGGCCGTCCGCCCTGTCCTGCAAGATCTGGTTTCGCAGCAGCTGGACGTCTATACGGCCGCGCGGATCGGCGGGAATGCGGCGCAGGAATTCGGTTCCGACGCCTGCCATCTCGATGGCGCGCGGAACGCAGCCATGAACTTCCGTCGAGGCATAGGCAACGAGGCGTGTCGCCGCCGGCAGCCCCCATGCCCGCGCGGCCGCCCCGAGCGCCCTCGTCTTCGCAAGCAGCATGGCGACGAAATTCGCCTGCGAGGTCCCGGTCAGGAACAGTCCACCGGCGGTGTCCGGAAAGGAGAACAGCTCTCGCATCCATCGGATGATCTGCCGCTCGACCTCGATCGGCATATGGTCGCGGCCGCCGAGATTGGCGTTGAGGCCGGCGGCGAGCATGTCCGCCAGCATCCCGGTCACCGTTCCGCCGCCCTGCACCCAGCCCATGAAGCCGGGATGGTTATTTCCGCTGCCATAAGGGAGGACGTGCTCGCGAAAGATGGCATATACCGCGGCCAGATCGGACGGCTCGTGCGGCAGCGCTGCATTAAACGATGCCCGCGCCGCGGCGGGGGGCGCTTGCCAGAGCGGCTGTTCGCGAATGGTCTGAAGATGATCGAGCATATCGTCGAGCATGCGATGACTTTGCTCGCGTAAGCCCGCCCAGTCGGATGGATCGAGATCCGTCGATCGTTCTTGTTCGTGCTCCGGCCGCCACGCACGCAGCCTGTCCAGGCTTGCTTCCGCTGTCGGGAAGAGGCGGCCCTGGTCGGGCCAACGCGCGGGCGGCATCGTGATCTGGGTCCATCCTGTCCTGCGCCCGATAAAGCAGCACAAGGTGGCGCGGGGCTGACCTCGTTGACGCCGAAGCCGCGCCGCAACGGATGGGAATTAGATGGAGCGATAAGGACCCGCGCTATCGGCCGAACGATGCTTTAGCCGTAGAGCCCATCTGACAAACCGCCATTGGCGGTCCCCCGGCACTGTTGTGATTGGCGATCGGGGCATGATTCGAACATGCGACCTACGGTTTAGCGTTGCGGGCATCTTCGTACCCGGTAGGATAGCGGTTTGGCGGGATCTGGAGATTTCGATGACGAAGTTATCTAGGACGACGTTTTTTCCCTTGTGCGCAATTACGATGTTCTGGGCTGCAACGGCAGGGGTTTCCCGGGCCGAAGACGACACTTGCAGCCCTGTTGCGGGCCTTCTGAACACTACCGCGGAGCAGGAGCTGTTCTACGCGAGCCCGGGCCAGGGGTGGGCGGCGGTGCCGGCCGACGGTCTCTCGCTGACAACGCCCGAAGTGCGACTGATCTATGTCACACGGGAGTTCTTCCTGAGCCAGCCACGAATGGGCGCCATCGCTGTCAAGACCGGCCGCACCATCGCGGTGGGCGAGAAGGATCCCGAGCCGGTACTCAAGCAAATCAAGCTCAGGCGGCTGCGCCAGGCCGAATTTGAATCCTGCCGCGATGAGCGCGATGAGAAGGATCCGCTTTCTTTTCGAGGAAAGGTCTCGGCGTTCGAATACGACACGTTTCACGACTATGGCTATGATGCGAGCGACAACGCGGATGGCCGCAGCGTCACGCAGTTTCACACCAAGTATGTTGGCCGAGCTGGCCGATGCGACACCCGGACCGACAGCACCACGTTTGATGCGCCCCTTCGCTGGGACTGGCGCAGCAACAGGTCGCAGTTTTCCTTCGACCCGAAGGTCGTCCGTGGCGGTTTCCACAGCCAGATCATTGCCGGGCTTAACGTAAGGAGAGCTGCGGCAATCGGATCAATCGGACTTGCCGACCAGCGCGTCGAGATCATCAAATACCGCACCAACGCGCAAAAGATCGCCTGCATTCCCATCCGGGTGAAGCTGAATCGCGACAATTTCTTCATTCGTATCAATGACTTGGAGGGAGCTCCGGGAGGCAGTCGGCTGATCCGGGCTGAAGAATTATCGCGGCAGCTCAGGCGTTAATCCGTCTTTAGCCGTACTTATTTAGGATTCTTTCGGGCTTGGTGTACGCTTGGGCTGCTGAGGATTGCGGCGATGGCAAACGGACTGGCTATGACACCGGCAGGCCGCCGCGATTCGGATGAGAATCGGAGGAGAAGGGGCATTCCTTCATCCGTTCCCGCAATCCTGCACACGGGATTGCTGCTCGCAGCTTGCGCGGCTTTCGTGATCGCGAAATCGATTGCCACGGCCGGCCGTGTGCATATCGACGACATCGAGTACTGGATCATTGGAACCGTGCCGCTCGCCCTTCTCTACGGGGTCTCCGTGGTGATTGAGCGGCTTCTTTCAGACACTAGGCGGGATCCCGTTGCCCGAAGGCTGATCGCGACCTGGATCCTCACGCTCGTCCTGTTCTGCTTCAGCAAGGACCTCCACGTCTACGAAACTCTCCGGAGCTCTCTCGAAGCGGCGACAAATCTTGGTCGCAACACCGCTGAATTCGGCCTTGCGTTGTTGCTCGCGGCCCTGGCCTCGATGATCACAATGACGAAGTTCGTGCGCGATGCGAAGGACCGGCGCAACGCCGCCCTCTCCGCGCTCGGCGCCGGGCTCCTGATCACGGCCATGACGAGCCTGTTGCTGTCGTGGCACTAGGCGCCAGGTAACTCTTCCATATCTTCTCCTGAGCGGGGAATTTCCTGTCGCCAAGCCCCGTACCTGCGAGCCCCAGTTCCTTAATCATCTCCGTCGCGCTGCGGAAGCCGAGATCGCGATAGGCCTCGAACTGGACCGGATCGAAGAATTGATCCAGCGTCGTCTGGTGTGGAAAATCCGGATTGCCTGCCCGATAGCCCGAGGTCGTGAAGTCGAGGTCGCGGATCAGCGTCGCCTTCAGATAGATGACGGTACTCGGCGGCGATCCGTCTTCATACACCACGCGGCCGACAACATAGGGCGCTTTGGCGAAATGTGCGCCGGCAGGATAGCCGTCTGCCTTGTCTATCGGCACAAGGCGGTCGACCCCCTTGCCGGCCTCGAAGGTCAGGGTCGCCTTGAAATCTTCCTTGATCCTGACGGCGGCCGACACCAGCGCCGGCAGCGCGATGGTCGCATCGGCCTCGCCGTCGACCAGAATGATGACGCCGATCTTGCGCCGCACAAGTTCGTAGAGTCCGAGGTTCTCGAAGTTTCCACCGTCCGATATCTCGATGAAGGCGCTGGTCCGCGCATGACCAAAGCCGAGCAAACCAGCCGTCACGGTCGGACTCCAGTAGACCGGCGTGCGCCGGCGCTTTCCCTTGCGACCGGGGTTGCCGACCCAGATACCGAGCCGCATGTTGAGGATGGTCATCACGGCGGAGACAAGGCGATCGCGGGTCAAGCCGGTGCCGATGTAGCCCGCGTTCGAATTCACCGCCGCGCCGGACGCCGCCATCGCGGTGGCCAGCGTGAGGGGTCCATAGCGGTCGGTAAAGGATTTCGCGTCTTCCCATCCGGTCGACCGGGAACCGACATAGAATGGCGACATGATGAAATTCACGCCGCCTCTGTTGACGATCTTGGCATCCTTGTCCCTGACGATGCGGCCGAACGCGTTGATGATCGGATAAGGGACCGGAGCTGCCCGAAGGGCCGACGGCGAATAGGAAGACTGGAGGCTGAACAGATTCAAGGCGTCCGCCACAGGCGAATAGGTCGACCAGCCATTCCTGACGGCGTCCGGCGACGGCATGAAGGCTTCCATCAGCCGGTCGCGGTAGAAGCGATGCAGTCCGATCTGATTGACGTTGGCCAGAAAGCAGAGAAACAGTGCGATCAACACCGACGGTACCGCTACGTAGGCGATCGTAACCTTGGCTGAAGCAACAATCGATTCCTTTTCTGCAAGCGCATCGAACACGAAGACTGCGCCCATATAGGCTATTGTCAGTGTACCATAGAGAAAGACACCTGCTCCAATGGGCGGGAAGATGCGGCCAGCCATCCCTTCATCGAGTTTCTTGACCAGCGAGTAGTATCCGTAAAGCGCGGATGCCGCCCCGCTGAGAATCGTCAAGAGTGCAGCAAACGCAACCGCTGGCCCGTTCGCCGACTTGGCCGAAGCGTCAGCGCTGGCCGAGATTTGCGTTGCTCCAAGCAGAACACAGCCGATCCCTGCGTCCTGAGCACAACTTGCAGCTTGAGGGGCCAGGCTGGCTTTCGCTGCACTCGGCTTGTGAGTAGCGTAGTAGGGAATCATCGGCAGCGAGCCGATGATCAGGACCGCAAGGCCGACCTTGAACGTGAAGCCAAACCACTCCTCAAGTCTCCGCCTCCACCAATAGCTTCCGTTGATCAGGCGCCCTATGGTCACGAATTCGAGCAGGGATCTGATCAGAAGAAACACGCCAATCGACGCTGAAGCAACCATTATCGATACGGTCGTAGGGCTTATGAGCTTGCGATACATCACGGGCGGCCCGACAATCAGGGCAAATCCCAGAACCGCGAATGCCACCCCCTTGAGGCTCACCCGATTGGCGGAACGGACCTCGCTCGGAACTCTGGTGAGGAGCGCAAATACCAGCGACGCCAGTACAAAGCCGGCAACAATCAGCGCGTAGAGTGCGAGCGCGACGGCATAGAGCGGCGGCAGCGCAAACTTGCATGGAATTCCTGGGTCCGCGCACGTCCACGTGAAATACGGACGATAGTTTGCGTCGAGGTCCTTGAGGTGGCGGACCTTGCTGAACCAAGACGAGAGTTGTTCATTCACACCCTGGATGACCAGAAACAGCCCGAGTAGTAGCGGTAGCCAGACGATCAGGCTGATCAGCAACGTCCTGAGAACAACATAGACGCCCGACAGGGCAGTGATCCCGTCGCCCGGGATCAGATAGTTGCCGTGATTCCGCAGAAACGCGAGATTGAGCTTCTGGTCATCGCTGTCCACGATCGTTGGATCGGACAGGTGGCCGCAACCGTAGGGAAAGTTGCCTGTACAAGCGCCGTAGATGTTAGGCGCTGCAATGGGCTGCGACGCTGTGGCCTTGGTCTGCTTGGCTAATCTTGCGGCATCCGCAATCGCTTCGTCGTGGCGGGCCTTGCTCCACCACCACTGCAGCGACGAGCCGATGTAACCGCCGCCCGACACCGTGGACATGTAGTCCATCTTGGCGAGCAGGCCGTGAGCTACGAGTGCCTGCAGCGCGCCGAGGCTGAACGTGGCGGAGCGAATGCCGCCGCCTGAAAGACCGAGACCTTTCCAGTCGTCGCACTCGCCATCTTGCAATCTTTCCGCGTGCGCCTTGGCGAGGTTCCGGCGCTCCCACTTCAGAACAGCCATCTCATGTCGCTCTTCCGGCGTCCCCTCCATGACTCGTGGCTTTGGCGCTGCGGACGGAACACTGGGGGAAACGTTCATTTGCAAAACGGGAATTAATGGATTGCCAGAAGCGGCGGGAGGTGAAACTGCAATCCTTGTAAGCTAACACCCATCGCAACCGACCGCAACCACAGGAAGGAGGGGCTGCGATATACCACCGCTTTGCCGGATGCATTAAATCATGCGCCGGGCGCGATCAGCCTTCGCGGTTACGCCGCTTGAGGCGCGGGACCTTGTCGCGGCTGCGGCTTGCGGCCCGGGATGCTGAGAAAGTCTACGAACGCGTCAAACCGCTGATAGACGGAATCCGCACCCCGGCCGCCTGGATCGGGGAGCCCGACGAGCCGTGGACATCGAAACTGGCGATCCCGGCATGACTCGAACATGCGACCTACGGTTTAGGAAACCGTTGCTAGTTTAGAAAATTCCCAAGCCACCGCGAGTTTTATCCACTGGTCCTTGCAAATGGGATTGGCAAACTTAGCATGTACAGTGCGATGCCCGTGAATAGGATCAGCGAGGTTTTATCCAACCATGGAGAACCTCAATGCCAGTCCTCAAGTCACTCTCGTTCACCGCTCTGCCCAAGTCCACAAATGATCCGATCCAACACCGCCGGACTAAATTCATCAATCGGCTGGAAGAGCAGAAATTACTGCTCCAAGATCCTAACCACATCCGGACCGTCCAACGATGGACCAAGGTCAACGGGGAGCGACAGGCCACCACGAAGCAGCAAGCCGTCCGGCCCTGGTGGAAGGTCGACCCGTCTGGTCAGGTGATCATGTCCATCAAGTTCGGGGCCAAGCCCATCGAGTTCGAGAAGGGCAAAGCCGGCATCGTGGTCCCGTCCAAGGACAAGCTTCCGACCGTGATCGATACCCTAATCGCTGCCGTCCGAGCCGGTGAACTGGACGAGCTGTTCAGCCAGGCGGCCAAGACAGGCACAATCGGCAAGGCGAAAAAAGCCGCTTGATCATCAAAGCCGGGCGATGGAAGCAAATCCTCGCCCGGCTTTTCTTATCGAAGACGGCCATCCTCGCTACGCAGAGGTTCGTTTCGCCGTGTTGGTTTTACTCGGTAAAAGCTACCGTTGCCTTGGGATCCTCCCTGACTACGTCGTGTTAGCGCGATCGCGGAACGCAGACGGTGCCCTCGTGCGTTTCCCAAGTGGCGAGCAGGCCGAGCTCGTAAGCCCTGAATGCTCTTAGGTGATGCCTGACCAACTCATCGTCCTCCGACATGCCGGAGGTCAAAAGGAAATCGATTTCATCGACGGCGTTACACGCAGCTACCGGCAAGCTGGTTTCCAGCCACCCAATCTGGGCCGCGATGGCTCGGACCTCGAAGATGTCATTGGCCGACATGCTTCCGGTCATCGCCGCGGACTTTGCAGCAAGCTTCGGCGCCATCAGAGCTCGATCATGCTCCTCGACACCAACGATGTCCCAGACGACTTCGAACCGGACACACCGCGTGTTTTTAAGCGATCGATCGTCACCGCGCCGCAGCAGCGCTCGACCGCTCCAGAGGGTTGCGGAGCCCATTTTCAATAGCTTCTCGAGGCCGCGGTCGCTCAAATGCGCATGGGCGGAGGACGGATCGGGGAGCCATTTTATAACGGGAGATCTGGCGTAGCCCTGGGCCGCCGACGTTTCGGCAATGACCCTTTCGACTTGTGAGGTATCGACATTTCGAGGACCGGGGCTCGCGTCTTCGGCCCTACGAATGAGTGAAAAAGTGAGCGGGTGCCAAACGAGGTCGGGCCGGGTCTGCTCGACCTTCGCCGCCACCGCGATACCGGGAGGCCCGACCAAGCCCATCGCGGCCAAGCCTGCTCCAGCCTTCAAAAACTTCCGCCTGCTAATAGCCATCCTCGCCCCCCGTCTGTTGGGAAGGTCGGCCATAAACTGCAATTGGGACCGGGGACTGTGGGGCTCGACCCAAACCGGATGACCGGCGGGCTCGGCCGAGGGGCTAGCCGCCCTTCTTACGGGTCCGGGTTGGCCGGCAGAAAAACTCGGCCGGGTCTACGGCCAGGACGGCCGCCAGTTTCTAGATGATTTCCAAGCATACGTGGGCCACGGCCCCGCTCAACCCGGCTCAACTAGACCGTGGGTGGATTGCAAGGCATCGCAGATAAGGCGTCATCGCTGGTATTCTGAGCGGCTTCATGATTTGCTGCGGGCATTCTGATAGCGGGCGAACCGTTTTTTCCCAGTATAGCATTTGGAGGCACCATGCCCGGTGTTCAAAAGACCATCACAAGGGTGGATTTGTACGATGCGGTTTACCGGAAGGTCAGGCTGTCACGTTCGGAATCGTCTGCTTTAGTCGAACTGGTGCTAAAGGAAATTTCGGACGGTGTGGCGAGAGGCGAAATTGTCAAGCTTTCATCATTCGGCACATTCATTGTGCGCCGGAAGGGTAAGCGCATCGGCCGCAATCCGAAAACTGGCGCTGAGGCACTAATTTCCCCACGCCGAGTGGTCGTGTTCAAAGCATCCGCTGTTATGAAGCAACAGATTAATGGCCACCGTTCAAATTCGAAGCAATCGTCAAGGGGGAGATCCCACCCTGCCGATACGGGTACGACACTCACGTAAAGGCTCTCGGCGATCGCAGGTTAAAATCGGTAAGACCTAAGCAGTGGAATTGTAGCAAAGCATTAGGTCGTCGGGTCGTCGACCCAGTTAACATTTTTCATACAAACATTTCCGTCATGGGCTATCGATGGCGACCCGTCAGGAGCCAATGCTCGCTGAAGATCACGCTCAAGAAATTCGTTGGCAATAATCAGGGCCTTAAGCGCCCCACGAAGATCCCCGTTGCATGTGGCAATGGCGTCGTCGACGGCGTTTTCGTAAAGGTCAATAGTAGGCTGTAAAAAGTGCAGGGTCATGATTGTCCTCGATTTGTTTCAGAGGCGGCTTGGAAGCAAAACGTGCCGCAACCGGAGCGGTTTCGAGGCAATTATGGTTGTCCACTGAATCCACAGGGGGGGTACGCGCGTTACTCGGCTCGTGGTTGAAAGCGTCATCGGAGAGCCGCAACCCGTGCATTGCGGTCCCTGGTTTTTTCGTCGAGCATCTAATGCCCGTCCAATTTCAGCCGGGCTGTCTCGGTGACGTTCTGGAATTTCTGATCGTTCGGATGAAGTCGTAGATATCGCCAATCTCCGCTGCGATCTGCGATTGGTCCAGGCCCTGCTCCTTGGCCGCGAACATCAGTCGATCCGCCAACCCCTGCACTGCCCTCGCGACGACGGTGAGAGGTCATCTGCTCAGTATGGGCAAATCGGAAACAACAGGCGACGGGGCCGTTAGTGGCCGCGTCCGTGGCGACGGTGGTGGCGCGGGGCCGGGGCCATCGCCATTGTAGATCCAAATATTCCCAACGGGCGCGCCATGGCCTCCGTCGGCTCGAACAACGGCGACATGTTTGCTGCAGCGACAGCCCGTGGACGACCTCGACTCGCGACGGTGGTCTCGCCGGACCCCATTTGCACCACCGTTGCTGTCACGGGGATGTCCCGGTCGCTGTTGAAATTGTGAAGTAGGCGTTGCTCGCCTTGAGCCTGTTAGGCTCGGGGTGTCGAATCCAACGAAGGAGAGCAACGCCATGAAGAAGATTACCACATCTACCGCCATTGGTGCGGGGGCA